>CAYUWD010000036.1:0-7664 GCA_964448235.1 uncultured Bacteroidales bacterium
ATTATTGGACAATATTCTGGTTGGTCATAATCATCATCTCTATTTGAGCTGTGATTATCTTTTTTAATATAAACATCTACTACAACTCCAGTAGTATAAACAGATTTGTCAATAAACTTATCGGTTTTAGTATATGAATAGAATGAAAATCCTATTAAAGCTATACCAACTATTACTGATATCCAGGGTGAATTTAGTTTTCCTCTCATAGTTTTCTATTTTTATTATTCCACATTAATTTCTATATCTGATTGAGATATTACCACAACTTTATCTACTTTCTGCTTTGTAATAGTTCCGTCATCTTTAACAACTGTTTCCATATACCCATATCGCTGCAAACCAACGCTAATAGTTAAAGTGTGTGTCCCGGAATCCATATAATAAAGCTCGCTAGCCAATCTACTAAAATCATCATCACCGGTATTCATAACATAAACCTGCATTTGATCCCATTCCGGTTTAGGAGTAATATAAACTCTATCGACTTGTTTCCCATCAACATAAGCTACTACAATAATTTTTTCATTTGCAGCTAAGCCATAAGTGGAAATCTCTTGAGGAAAATAGGCTCTGGCATAGATAGTTTCATCTGCCGAAAACTCTGCCTTTAAGTTATAAGTATTTTCCTCTCCTTTTGAGATAGATTTGTTTGCAAAAATAAGATTTGCAATACCATCATCATTGATTTTTTTAAAAGTGGAACTTTGTGCAAAACTGCCTACTATTCCAAAACAGATTAGACTTAAAATAATAAAAATTCTCTTTTTCATAATTGTTGTTTTTTAGTTTGTATAACACAAAATTACAACAACAACCAATTGTAGATAAGAGTAAAATCACTTCAATATAATTAGGGGATTTTACTTAATTAGATATTTAATTAATATAAAAAATACGTTAAGAAATGTTCCTAACGTATTTAAATATAATACCAATTATTTTTATCAAATACTATTCAAATTCGAGATAAATATCACCGATCTGTACGTCATAAGCATCACCTGTGCCGGTAAAATCAAATCCTAATTCAATATAAACAGGACCTTCGATTGTATGAGCTGCAAAAGAAGCTGAATATGAATCCCATGTATTGCTTGTATGATCATCATTGGATCCAGAAAAAGTAGAAACTGTACCATTTATAATTTCCTTTATAAATGTGTCGGAAATATAGCCTGTTGTTCCATCTGTACATTTATAATTAATTGTGTACCCTACGAGTTTTCTGTCTGAACCAAAAGTATTAGCAGGTAAGCTGATAGGAATAATCACATCATGCGATCCAACTACAGTGGGCTCAACATAAACTCCACTAGACAATACTTTAACGATAATATCAGCTTCATATGTCGCTACAGCTAACCACGGATTAACAGCATAAATCATAGATGCCTTACTTGCAAATAATTCTGTTGCATTTACATTCCCGTTAACATCTAATTTTTGTGTAGGTGAAGCGATCCCAATTCCAACATTACCAGTACGTGAAATCGCATCTGCTTCATTACCACCTCCTGTCCAAGTTGGATCTGTTTCATTAAAACTGTCCACAGTTTTTGCATGCAATGCATAAGGGACACTTAATATCTGACTTATTCCTGTAATAGTATATGTATCACCTCCCTCAGGGTCAATATCTGTTTTAATAAAATATGGTCCAACTGACCAGTCAATAGCAGAAAAATCATCAGTAGTAGTTCCTACTCCAATTTCTATTGTCATTAAACCGTTTGCATTTGTTGTAGGTGTGTGCGTCTCTGTATATACAACTGTACCGGACTCTGAACCCTGTAAAATTTGAACACTTACTCCAATTATTTCGGATTGAACCAACTGGTTTACATCATCCCTTACAACAGCCTGATAACTTAATTTTTCAGGACTCTGAGCGAATACAGTCAGACTCGCTAATATTACAAAACTTAATACAACTATTTTTTTCATGATTTTATCTTTTAATTATTTTAAAAACTTTAATTTCTTTTTCAATATTCATTACTTTAACAAAATATGTCGCTGAAGGTAATTTTGACATATCTATTTGAGTAATCGTTTCTGTGATATTACTCATGGATAAAACACGTCCGTTCAAGTCGGTTAACAAATATGATAAATCAGAATTTTGAATTGATTCAACCTGTAAATTAAGATTATCAATTGCGGGATTTGGATAAGCTGATAGAGATAAATCAACTGCATACGGATTTTCAATCTCAGTAACAATAAAAATTTCATAAGGTTGCTGAACACCTTCAGTAACTATTCCACCTGTCCCAGTTGGGCTACCGACAAATAATTGCCCAACAGAATAACTAACATTACCACCTGTACCGGTTGCTTCACCACCAGAAGTATGAATGCCTTCTTGAGCAAAGATCATTGATGCACAAAACAAAATCACTATCAATGAAACAAATTTTAAAAATGTATTTTTCATATAAATCAATTTAAATATAAACTTTGTATTAAATAAAAGACTCTTTATAAACCTTAAATTATCTAAATATAATTTTAGATAATACGGATAATACAATTCAATAAGACAAATGTATATAAAAATAATTAATTAAAGCACAGTATATTACAAAATATTTAATTTTCACATTATAAATATTTGATAATCCTATAAAACAATAAAACCATTTTTAATTCCAAACTTAACCAAATCAATTATTGTATAAAGTTCAAGTTTTAAAAATATTCTGTTTTTATGAGATTCAACTGTACGTGGACTTATACAAAGCTTATCTCCTATTTCTTTATAGCTCAATCCTTCTCCAAACGCTTTAATAATTTCGATTTCTCTTTCGGATAATTCTTCAACTTTCTTAATATTATAATCTTCTTTTATTCTGTCTTTTTTAAGATATTTTTTTAGAATAATATTACTCACATAGTTACTATAGTAATGTTCTCCATTGTACGCTTTATTTATTGCAAGATAAAGTTCATCCTCATTACAATCTTTAGGTAAAATAGATACAACACCAGCATCAACAGCATCCGAAATTGTATCGGAAGTTATATGAGCTGATAATATTATTTTTTTAATTTTTGGATATTTCTCTTGTAATATTGCTGCAATTTCCAATCCGCTAACTTTTGGTATTTCAATATCTAATAGGATAATGTCCGACTGATTTGAATTTAATAATACTTGCAACTCTTCGTACCCTGATGCATCACCAATAACTTCTATATCATTAAAAAAAGACAATAATGCCTTTAATCCATTTCGAACTATCACATGATCATCAACAATAATTATTTTTTTCTTATCCATTTAATTTGATTCTACAGGTAATTTAAAAATAAAATTCGCACCTTTCCCCAATTCAGATTCAACAGAAATTTCACCATTATTCATCTCAATAAATTCTTTACATAGTATTAGTCCAAAACCTGTACCTTTATTGACATTATCTCCTATTGATTTAGGGTCAATATCTGTTCTGAAAAGTTTATCAAGATCTACTTTACTCATTCCTAAGCCATAATCTTTTACAGAAAAAATCGTTTTATCTTTTTCAGATTTTGTTTTAATCACAATAGTTGAATTATTAGAAGAAAACTTTATTGCATTAGAAATTAAGTTTCTTAATACGGTATCTATAGTATTCTTGTCTGCAAAGAAAAAGATATTACTTTTTAAATCTGTTTGTATAACAATACCTTTATTTTCGGCTATTTGTTTTAATGAATTTACAACATTTTCCACAAATAAGGATGCATTATGCTGTTCAGGATATAATTTTATTTTTCTACTTTGTGCAATCGCCCAATTCAACAAATTCTTTATCAGTTCTTTGTTCCTTATAGCGGTACTATTCAAAGTTGTCAAAGCTTCTGATAGCTTTCTGGCATCCATTAATTGATATTTTCTCTCAATCATGCCCGAAAGCGATTCCAATAATGCTGCATAATTACTTAAATCATGTGAAATTATCGAGAAAAACTTATTCTTAGTCCTATTTGATTCCTCCAGTTCAGCATTTTTCTCCTCTAATATAGCATTTAAACGTGATCTTAATATATATCTTTTATAAATAAAATAAGTTATTACCAACACCAATATTACTGAAATGCCTAAAAATATTTTTAACAGCCTATCATTAGCTATTTTCAACTTCTGAATTTCCTTTTCCTGTATAAGATTTGTAATTTCAACATCCATTTCTTCTATTTCAGATTCTTTCTTTTCTGTGTCGAACCTAGCTTGCGTTTCCAATATCTGCTGGGCACGCAAATCTTCATCTATTTGATTTTTTAAATCTAAATAATCCTCTAAATATTTTATTGCAACATTTACATTCCCAACACTTTTATAATATTCATAATACAAAAACATTATCTGTAAAAGTTTATCTTGCTGTTTTAATTGTGTTGCCAAATTATTACTTAAATCAATATTTTGTTTAAATAATGTATAATTCCCTAAACCATAATATGCTTCAGCAAGAGAGTAATAGGTTGACATTTTACCTTTTTCATCACCCAAATTTATTCTAATGCTAAGAGCATCGTTTAAGACTTCTGCTCCTTCTGCATAATTTCCCTTATGAACCATAGCGTCACCAATATTATGCAATGAATATGCCTGGCCTTCTAAGTCATCATTATTTAAATGCAAATCATAAGAGAAGCGAAATAAATTTATTGCTTTGTCAACACTGTCTAAATTCATATATAGACTACCCAAATTACAATATGTTATTGCTAAACCATGTTTATCCTGAATTCTTTCTTTTATTTCAACAGATTTATAATAATACTCTATTGCTTTTTCAATATTACCAATCTTACGATAAACAAGACCAATATTTCCTAGTGAATATGATATACCTTCTTCGTTATTAAGTTCTTCTTCTATCTCAAGCGAAAGCAAATAATAATCAAGCCCCTTATCATATTGATATAAGAGACAATGCATTATCCCAATATTATTATAAGCATCTGCTAATCCTTCCTTATAAGCAATTTTCTTAAAATTATCAACAGCTAAAGAATAGTAATCAATTGCAGTGTAAAAATCGGAATTCATATCAGCTACATATCCTAAATTTAAATAGCAATTTCCGATAGATTCAAAACGACGTTCAGTACTATAAATAGTTAGTGCTTGATGAAACTTTTCCTTCGCTTCATCTAGCATATATTCATCCAAAAGCTCAACTCCTGAATTATACAAAAAATCTGCTTTCTTTAAATTTAACTTAAATGCATTCCATGGCTTTGGTAATTCAATTTCAATTTTTGAACTATCAGAGACCTCAGATTTTACAGTCCCAAAAAAACATAAAAAACATAAGTACAATAATATAAGTCTTTGTATTATCTTCAATTTTATTTTTTTACAAAACTACGTAAAGTTTTTAACAAATATATATAAGTATATATTAAAAGATTATTATACTAAAAATAATAAATTCTATTTTCTATTTTTTTTATTACTTTGCAATTAAATAAATTTAATATGCTAAAACAAATACTATTTGTAGGCTTAGGTGGTGGTACAGGCAGCATTTTACGTTATCTAATAACTTTATTAAGTGCTAAAAACTTTGACTTTAAGTTCCCTGTACATACATTTACTGTTAATATTTTAGGAAGTTTTATTATCGGAATTGTAATGGGATATCTTCATAAAGCAGGTGATTCCGGTAATTCACTAAGATACCTTATTGCTATAGGGTTTTGTGGTGGTTTTACAACTTTTTCCAGTTTTGCTTTTGAAAACATCAGTCTATTCAACGAACATAATACCTGGACAGCTCTTATATATATAATATCAAGTGTTATTTTATGTTTGTTGGCTGTGGTTTTAGGAATACAAATATTTAAATAGACTTTAATAATTATATTCCATTAAAGAATCTCGTTTAGTTAAATACCTATCATATTCATCTTTAAAATGATAATAACCATCAATAATATATCCATTTCTATAACTACCTTCTTCGTCAATCTCAAGGATATTTGCCTGATATGGATGATATGTATTTATCCATTCTCTAAATTCGAGTCCTTCATCTTCTGTTCTAAATGGCAAAAAATCTATAATATTTCCATCATAATTGATTAAATCATCATACAAGGTATCATTATAAGCAATAAAAAGCTTTGCATTTTGAGGAATCCACCAACGCAAAAATTTTGCTCCAAAATCAGATACTCTCAAACATCCAAGACTATTTGCAGTACCAAGCATCCCTCTTGCTACATCATTTAATGCAACTTCATGAATACCATTTCTAAGCATTGCCTCTGGATAATCGGGAGAAGGCTGAATTGTCATAAAATTTGGCAACTGAACTTTATCCTTATACATTACAATTCGGTTGTGTCCACCACCAAGTTCCTGATCTCTTTTCTTATCATAATAATCGTAGGATCTTGCATATTCCCAATGCTTTGAACTTATTGTATTTAGACCTGCATAATAATGTCTACTATTACCTGTAGGCATACGGGTAGAATAATATTCATGAACATTTCCATCTTTATCATATCTATGCCTTATTGTTAACCTTTTTGCTGATGTTGCGAACTTTCCAATCATTACTAATGTATCATTACATGCTTCACACATTACAATATATTGTCCTGCAGCAAATAATGAGCTCCAATAAACCGAATACTCTCTGGTTATAGCTAACATTTTATATTGCCAAACTTTATATAAAAAGTTAATTATTTCATCCGATTGTTCAGGCACTTGTGTTCGTATATCCTGTATTAATGTATCATAAGCTTTTGTCCCATAAATAATAGAATCCATTCTTAAGACTAATTCTTTTGGCAAACTATCAAATTCATGTAAATCTATTAACCGCGGATAAATTTCATTTAAATCATTTCTGTTACCATATCTATCTAGAACATTAAAATCTCCTACTAGATACCTATTCCGATACTTACTATACTCTGGCAAAGAATCATTAAACAAATCTAAATACGAAAAACCTACTTGTTTTCCTTGTTCCCACAAACCCGAATCTGCAATTAAAGGTAAATAACACGGATTTATCTGATAATACACCCACAAATCCTCTATACTTAGACTCGAAATCGGTCGAGGAGCCTTAACTTTTTTATATGATAAATATGATGTATCAAAATTATAGTAGATAGTGTCCATACCGGCAATATATTCCTTATGCTTTGGAGATATATAATTAGAAAATGAAGAGTAAATCGCAATAAACTCTAAAAGTAAAATAAAGCAAAACCATTTAATCAATACTCTTCGGTTCATGGTCAATCAACATCAATAAATAGTCCAATTATAGAGTTTTTGAATAATTTAATATGGTTAATACGTTATAAAAGGAAGAATTGTTACAAATTGTGAGCAAGTTGATATAACTAACTAAGATATGACATCTGTAAGTTCAATTCATGAATTGAACTTACAATGTTGCATATCTTACTGGATAACAACCCGTTTCGGGCAGTACATGACAAGCATAAAGCCTAAACATGCGATGCATGTTTTTAGGCTTCTTCAATAAAAGTAAGTTTGAGTGAACTCTTGTTGGTAAACCTATTAACAAAATGATATAAAATCATTTTGTTAATAGCCAATGCAAAAGGATTATTGCATGATCCGTTTCGGGCAGTACATGACAAGCATAAAGCCTAAACATGCGATGCATGTTTTT
>CAYUWD010000036.1:7764-27966 GCA_964448235.1 uncultured Bacteroidales bacterium
AACATGCGATGCATGTTTTTAGGCTTCTTCAATAAAAGTAAGTTTGAGTGAACTCACTTACTTTTATTGAAGAAGCCTCAACGACTTCGTCGTCAAGGCTTCTTTTGTGAACTAGGAAGGATTCGAACCCTCAACCTCCTGATCCGTAGTCAGGTGCTCTATCCAGTTGAGCCACTAGTCCATTTTTGGAACTGCAAATATAATACGTTTATTTATTTCGGCAAACAAAAGTCTTATATTTTTTCTCCGTATAAGTCGTACTCATCAAAACTGGTAATCTTAACTATATAAAAATTACCAATTTTTAAATCCTCAACAGATTCAATAATTACTTCACCATCAACTTCGACAGAATCGAACTCTGTTCTACCAAAAAATACCCCATCCTCTTCCCTATCGATAAGCACCTTATATATTTTACCAACTTTTTCAGAATTTAATTTGTAAGAAATATCTCGTTGCACATCCATTATTTGATCAGCTCGGGTCTCCTTTACTTCTTCAGAAATTGAATCTTCATACTTCTCAGCTGCTATTGTTCCCTCCTCTTCGGAATAAGTAAAAACTCCAAGACGGTCAAACTTTTGTTCCTGAATAAAATCTAGAAGCTCTTGAAAGTCTTGCTCTGTTTCACCCGGATGTCCAACAAGCATAGTAGTTCGGATAGTAACACCCGGAATTTCTTTTCTAAATTTGGCGAGCAAGTCTAATGTTTGTTGCTTTGTCCCTCCCCTGTTCATAGCACTTAAAACATTGTCTGAAATATGCTGCAAAGGAATATCGACATATTTACAAACTTTTGGATTGTTTGCAATTACCTTAATTAGTCTTTCAGGAAATAGAAACGGATATAAATAATGTAATCGAATCCATTCTACTCCATTAATCTCAGACAATTTCTCAACTAGTTCAGGTAAATGTAATTTTTTATCGATATCATATCCATAAAAACTTAAATCCTGAGCAATTAAAATCAATTCTTTTACTCCACTATCAACAAGTATTTTTGCTTCTTCAAGAATATCAGACATAGAGCGCGAAATAAATTTGCCTTTAATTCCAGGTATTGCACAAAAAGCACAATTACGATTACAACCTTCAGCAATTTTCAAATATGCGTAATGTCCCTGAGACTCATATAACCTATCATATTTACGATTTGCTTTAAAATCAGATGATATTACATTAAGCAATTTTTTAACATTATAATTTCCCAGAAACACATCTACTTCCGGAATTTCAGATTTTAATTCATTCATATAACGTTGAGCCAAACAACCAAAAACTATAATTTTTTCAAGTTTTGTATTATTTTTTAAATCAACTAACTGTAAAATCATATTAATTGATTCCTCTTTGGCATCATTAATAAAACCACAAGTATTAACAACAGCAATATTAAAATCTAATTCTGATGAATTATGAACAACTTTATAGCCTGCAATTACCGCTTGGGCAGCAAATTGTTCAGAATCAACAATATTTTTAGAACATCCAAGTGTGATAATATTAATTTTTTTTGCAACTTTATCCATTATTTATAATTTAATGTTACAAAGATAGTTTCTATGAAGCAATTTTTATTATTTTTTATATTTTGTTTAATTATAAGCAATTTAAACGCACAATATTATGTTTTACCAAATTGGACCGAAGACTTACCATATTCTTCAAATGGGAATAGTATTTTTGCAATCGGAATCTCCGACCCTAGAATGACTGACACAATTCTTGCAGAAGAAATTGCAATTCACAGAGCTATATGCATGGCTATTCTTTTTAGAGAAACTACTATATTATATACATCCAATTATTTTGAAAAAAAAGATGAAGATTACAGATGGTTTATATTACAAGAGGATATTGAAGAATTGGGAAAGTTTACAGCACAAGGATTTGTCACAGACTCAAGTTATAAGATAATAAATAAGCATATTAATAAAAATGGTGAAACAATAGTCTTACTTAAATACTCTCCCACAAATAATGAATTAAATAATTTTTTTGTAAATGGAGAATATTACAAACAAGATTTTGAACTTAGTAATACAAGAGCACATGAGTATATACGTAGCATACATTTTGACTCAAAATGGATAAACAACGAAACAAAAGACTCTTTATCAACAAAATTCAGAATGACTAATTACAATGGTAGCATAAGCAGTGAGATATATTATAATGATATTGAATTATCTCCTCCTGGATATTATTATCATTACCAAAATACACTACCTAACATTGTTGAATTAGCAGATTATAATACTTCTGTGAAATTACTTAAAGGTCTGTGGATTGCATACTTAGATTCTTATATACAAAGCATAATTAAGATTTCTAAAAACCATAGTTCTAAAATGAAAACTCTGCAAGATTCCCATATAGTTAATAGAAACGACGGGATATCAGAAAAATCACAAGAAAGTATGGCAAGAAGCATAAGCAAAAACACCTTAAGTTTTGAATATGGAGGAATAGAAATTTATAAAAATCAATTATTCCCAAGAATTTACCTCAAAGGAGAAAGAAAAGTATTTAAGCTTAATCAAAAAGAATCAAAAAATGACACTATTTCAGTATCATCAAATAAAGAGAAAAAAAAATGGTTAAAACGTTTGTTTAAAAAAAAGTGAAAAATATTACAACTGAAAATTATTATTATGAATAAAAAAGCTGAAAGATACGATAGGATAATAAAACAGCTAAAGGCATTATTCCTTCCAATAAGCAACACACATAGCCGTCTGGCAACAATTTGTGCAGTTTTACATCATAAATTTCCTCATTTTTTCTGGACAGGATTTTACTTTTTAGAAGAAAATGGTGAGCTTGAAGTAATTACTTATCAAGGTCCATTAGCATGTTTACGATTAAAAAAAGATACCGGCGTTTGTTGGGCATCAATAAATAAGAATGAATCAATAATTGTAGATAATGTTAATGATTTTAAAGGACATATTGCATGCAACCCTCTAAGCAAATCTGAAATAGTTATTCCTATTTATAAAGATAAAAAGCTAATAGGAGTACTAGACATAGATAGCACAAAATACTCTGCCTTTGATACGACAGATGCTCAATATCTTGAAAAAGTTTTATCTCTTGTTTTTAATTAGAATCTACTCTAAATTATTTTCATTATCAGCTGCTTCTTCAGCTGTTTTTGCTGCTTCAGCTTTTCTTAAAGCTTCTTGCTCAAAATAATCTGGTTTATTCCTTTTGACATAATCTACAACTTCAGTGTAGCCATTTTGAAACTTCTCAAAATCTTCTTTATACAAAAAAACTTTATGTTTCTCAAATCTTGAGTTCCCCTCTTTATCAAAAACTTTTTTACTTTCAGTAATGGTTAGATAATAGTCTCCTTGACGAGTTTCTTTCACATCAAAAAAATAAGTTCTTTTCCCTGCTCTAACCGATACGGAATAAATCTCTTCTCTCCTTTTTTCAGTGCCTTCCATACAGTATGGTTTTATTGATTTCAATACAATTTTAAGCAATTTTTCTAATTCCATTTACAAGTTTCCCTTTTTTTTTACAAAAGTTTTTGTTTTTTTCATCCACAAAAGAAATTATATTACTTTTGCAAGGATTTTTAAAGTACTTTTACATGATTAGTCGCAGATTAGTTAGAATAAAGGCCATGCAAACATATTATGGCTTTTTGCAGAATAGTGGAGACATTACTACAGAACAGATTTGGAAAGAATTAAAGCTCAATATTGAGAAATCTCATGAGCTATATATTTTTTTACATTGTTTACTTATTTCTATAATTGATTATGCAGAATTAAAGATTGACATAGCGAAGAAAAAGTTAGTCCCTTCCATCGATGACTTAAGCCCAAATAAAAAATTTATTGAAAATAAAATAATAGAATCATTTCGCAAAAACGACAATATAATAAGCTTTTACAATACTAATAATTTTAATTGGAGTGAATATCCTGATTTTATTAAAAACACATGGAATCAAATCGTAGATTCTTCATATTATAAAGAATATATGCTAGAAAAAGCATCAGGAATCACATCTGATAAAAATATACTAATAAAAATTATCAATAAAACTCTTACCGATAATTATAGACTAGACGAAATCCTTGAAGAAAAGAGTATATATTGGAATGATGATCTTGAATTTTTACTCAGTAACATTATACAAAACATCAAAAAATTTACAGCATCAAAAAATCAAGTTTACAATCTACAACCATTATTTAAAAATAAAATAGATGAAAAATTTGCTAAAGACTTAATAATAAAGACAAGCATAAATAAGGATAAATATGATCAAATAATTTTAGAATCCTTAAAGAAATGGGAACTTGAGAGAATAGCATTTACTGATAGAATATTATTACACCTTGCTCTTTGTGAGATCAACGAATTTCCTTACATGCCGGTAAAAGTAACAATAAATGAATATTTGGATATAGCGAAATTTTACAGTACTGATAAAAGCAGCATCTTTATCAATGGAATTTTGGATAAAATTTATGCACAATTAAAATCAAACAATAAATTAAATAAAAAAGGTCTTGGATTAGTAGAATAATATCCCAATAGTTTTAAATCATTTTTTAGCGTTAACAAGCTTTTAAGAATTTACACATTTTAATATATTCAATCCATAATAAAAATATTATCTTTGCACAATATTATTATTAAATGTTTGAATTATGAGAAATTATTTGATTATTCTAGGAATTATAAGTTTTTTTGCACTAGTTTCATGTAATGATAACAAAAAAAGCACTGGTGGAGAATACAATATCGACAATCCTGCAAACGCTGACAATTCAGAAGTAGACAATAATGGAACTCCTGAAATTACATTTGAAGATAAAGAGTTTAATTTTGGTACAGTTATACAAGGAGAAAAAGTAATTCATAATTTTGTATTTGAAAACACAGGTAATGGGAATCTTATTATTTCAAATGTAAAAGCATCATGTGGATGCACTGTCCCAAAATGGACAAAAGAACCTATCAAACCAGGTGAAAAAGGTAATATTGAAATTAAATTTGATAGTTCAAACCGTGATGGCAAACAAACTAAAACTGCAAAAGTATATTCAAATACCAGTCCTAATTTTACAGAATTGGTTATTAGATGTGAAGTTATTTACTAATTGTTTAATATAATTATTTTTTTATGTATCAACTATTTTTAATGGCTCCTCAAGAAGGACAAAGCCCTTACAGTTCAATTATCTTCTTAGTTTTAATCGTAGCTGTGTTTTATTTCTTTATGATAAGACCTCAGGTTAAAAGGCAAAAAGAAGCAAAACAATTTAGAGAAGGATTACAAAAAGGTGACAAAGTGATTATTGCAGGCGGTATATATGGTCGTATTACAGAAATACACGATACTTATGTTTTTGTTGAAATCGACACAAACGTAAGAGTAAAAGTAGACAAAAGTACCCTAATCGCAAGTCCCAACGAAATACAAAATCAACCACAAAAATAATCCCCTTTAATGAGTGGAAATATTAAAAACAAGAATATTACAAACAGATTTTTAAAAATTATTAAAAATCGTAATATTCTTGTTTTTTTAATCTTCTTTGGAATCGCATCTTTTTTATGGTTTTTAAATGCACTAAACAAAGAGTATACTAGCGATTTCAATTTAACTGTCTCTATAAAGAATCTGCCTAATAACATTAGTGTAATAGACAAATCTGATAATAGTTTAATTATTACTGTTTCTGGACATGGATATAATCTACTTCGTGAAAAAATTGAAAGAGTAAAAATCCCGTTAGTCATCGATTTGAAAAATAAAAAGAATAAAGCGGTTCTGCATCCGATGATAAATAATTGCACAAAATCATACATTCTAACCAATGATTTATTCTCAATGGCAAATCAAAGATTCGGTAATAACATAAAAGTTGTAAACATTTCTCCTGACACTCTGTTTTTTGACGTAAAACAAACCTATTCTAAGAAAATACCCGTTTTACCAAAAATTAATTATGATATTGATGCTAATTATATTCAATATGGAGAAATTAAAATACAACCTGATTCTCTAACTGTTTTTGGGCCAAAACACATTATTGACACACTGCAAAGTGTAAATACAAAATTAACAAATATTGGAACAATTGGGGAAAATCATGTTAAAGAATTAAATATCAATTTTTTAAAAAACCTAAGGTATTCCAAATCAAGTGTACTTATTGACATTCCCGTTGAGAAATATACTGAAACAAAAATTGAAAAAGATATTACTGCCATAAATATTCCTAAAGATTTTAACATACAAATTATACCCAAAACAGTTAATATATTTTATAAAGTTCCTCTTAGTTTATTTGAAAATATAAATAAAGACGATTTTATCGCCGAAGTAGATTATGAAAACGTTCAAAATCAGGAGATTCCAATTTCTGTAATATCACAAAACGACAATATTCAAATAACCCGAATCAGCCCTTTAAGTATTAAATTTCTCCTTGAGAAAACAATGGCAAATGAATAAAATCGGCATTACAGGAATAATAGCTTCTGGAAAAACTGTAGTAAGTAAGTTTTTTCAAATAATAGGTATACCTGTATATAATACAGATCATAATGCTAAGTTATTAATGAATAATAATCCGGAAATAAAAGAAAAAATCATAAAACATTTTGGCAAACATTCATATTCCAACAACTCTATTAACACAAAGCACATTGCTAATCAAATATTTAACGATAACTCAAAAAGACTTTTGATAAATTCTATCGTACATCCCAAAGTTAAAGATGATTTTTTATTTTGGAGTAAAAATCAAATAGGGAAATATTGTGCCATCGAATCAGCACTTATTTATGAAGCAAATTTTAATGACATTTTGGATTTTATTATTATGGTACAAAGTCCAATAGACATAACAATAAACCGCATAATATACAGAGATAATATAAGTAAAGAGGAAGCACAAAAGAGAATTAATTCGCAAAGTTTTAATTTAAGTCAAAATAATAAACCAGATTTTATTATCAATAATGATGAAAAAGAATCGGTAATACTTCAAAGTCTGGAAATACTAAAAAAGATAGCTAAAAATGGTTAAATTAGGTAAATGGATAGGTGGTGGATTAGGCTGGGCATTTGGTGGGCCAATTGGTGGATTATTAGGGTTTTTTATTGGATCATTCTTTGATAGTGCTTCAATAAGTTCTTCAGGACAAAAAATTAATAAATCAACTCAAAGAGGCGATTTTATATTAACTTTTATGGTTCTATCTGCAGCAGTTATGAAAGCAGATAAAATTGTAAAAAAGAGTGAACTGGATTTTGTAAAGCGATTTTTACTTAGAAATTTTGGTGAAGCCCAAACAAGAGAAGCACTAAAAGAACTAAAAAGACTTCTTGAAACAGATATCCCACTTGATGAAATATGCCTTCAGATACGAATGAATATGCCTCATGCACTAAAATTGCAAATTTTACATTATCTTTTTGGAATTTCTGCAGCAGATGGTGAGGTACATGTCAGCGAAGTTAATATCATAGAACAAATTGCAATAAAAATTGGACTAACAAGAGGTGATTTCAGCTCTGTTCGTTCTATGTTTGTTCCACAGACAGACTCTGCATATAAAATTCTTGGAGTCTCAAAAAGCTCAAACAATGATGACATAAAAAACGATTACCGTCAAATGGCAATTCAACATCACCCTGATAAAGTTGCAAATATGGGTGAAGATATCGAAAATGCTGCTAAGAAAAAATTCCAAGCAATTAGCGACGCCTACGAAAAGATAAAGAAGGAAAGAGGTATTAAATAGTTTCTAAAAAAAAACGGATAATTTAAATTACCCGTTTTTTTATCTATCTAATTATTTGTTTTCTAACACTTACAAGTTGCCCATTTTGATCATAAATCTGAACCAAATACAATCCTTTTTGATTTATCTTTTTAACATCAATTGTATTAAGCCCATCTTTCAACAACGACTCGACAACAATCTGACCTGTAATATTAACCAATTTAAACATATAATCTTTTTTATTGAAAAGATCAATATAAATAATATCATCTGCCGGATTTGGGAACACATCAATATTTAAATCTGAATTCTCCTGAAAAACAAATGCAGTGCCTGTTTCTACAAATGCTATATCAGATATACTACAATTATTATCATCATGAACAACAATCATGTAATGACCACCACAGAGGCTATCAGCAATGATTCCTGTTTGCATTTGTGGATCATACCAATTATATGAATAAGGAGAAACACCACCTTCTACTATTGCTTCTAATTGCCCTAGACAATTCCCAGCAGAATCTATAATCACATTAACATCTATAGTAAGCATTTCTGGTTCGTCAATTGTAAGCATAGTTTCAGAATAACAACCAAAGTCATCATGAACTGTAACAGAATAATCTCCGGCCAATAATCCTGACACATTCTGTGTGTTCTGTCCGTCATTCCATTCAAAATAGTAAGGAGCTTCACCACCAGAAACAGATAATTGAATTTCTCCTGTATTTTGTCCATAACATAAAACATCTGTAACTGAATAATCTACACTAATATCAGAATCAGTTTCTTCTACAACTGCCGACATCACATTTTGACACATATTAAAATCTGTTATTGTAACAAAATATGTTCCTGCCATAAGTTCTTGAATATTTTGAGTCACTTCATCATTATCCCAAAGGTAAGTATATGGTGCTGTCCCTCCATTTACTTCCATTTCAATTTCTCCTCCACTTACGCCATAACATGTATTTGCAATCTGGAATTGAGCATTTATTGGTTCAGGTTCTTGCAACTCAGCATTAGCATAAATAACACAATTATTACTATCTACAACAAATGCTGAATATATTCCGGCAACCAAATCTTCGACATCTTCTTCTGAATCGCCATTTGACCAATAGTAGGAATATGGAGAAACACCACCAGTTACAGAAATATCAATTGATCCTGTACTATACCCATTACATTCAGGATTTATTGTAGTATAGTTAATATCAAGAGCTTCTGGTTCATCAATAAAAATAGAACTTGATAAAGTACACCCAATATCATCAGTTACAGTAACAGTATAAGTCCCACTTAACAAATCATATATTTCAGGTGTATCCGAACTATTAGACCATTCATATAGATAGGGAGCAACACTTCCTGAGACATTTAAAATAATTGAGCCTGTATTTCCGCCATAACACAAAACATCATTTACAATTTCTTGTATATCCAAAGGAGAATCAGCTTGGGCAATATCAGTAAAATCAGATATAGTACATAAATTTGCATCAGTAACAGTAACTGTATATGTTCCTGCATCCAGGCTTGCAATATCCTCTGTAATTTCTCCTCCCGACCACAAATATGTATAAGGCTGAACACCACCTATAACAGTAAGATCAATTTCTCCATGAGTTTCTCCATAACAAATATTATTATTACTAAATTCTATCTGGAGTTGTTCCGGTTCATTTACTATAATATCCCAAACTTTCAGACAATCATTTTCATCATAAACAGTAAGTGTATATGTTCCTGAAACTAATCCTGACAAATCTTCAGTAATTTCACTATTTGACCATAAATATTCATAAGGTTCAACTCCTCCAGAAATTTCAACATCTATTGCTCCATCATTTCCACCATAACAAAGCACATCTAAAACAGTAAATGACATTTCAATTTCATCTGGTTGAGAAATTTCCACCATATTAGTTGTTGTACATGAATGAGAATCAGTAACAGTTACATCATAAATACCTTCAACAAGCTCATTAATATCCTCGTCTTCCGAAGCATTACTCCATTGATAATAATAAGGATTCGTTCCGCCTTCAACTTCTAAATCTATTGCAGCATCATTACCTCCAAAACATGACACATTATTAATTACATTGATAGTAGTTAACAATTCTTCGGGTTGAGTAATTTCAACATAATCATAAATAGCACAATCATGACTATCAACAACAGTTACCGAGTAATTATCTGCAATAAGTCCTGAAACATCTTCAATTTCCGCTCCATTAGACCAAATATATGTATAAGGTAAAGTTCCACCGGTAACAAATAAATCAACACTACCATCATTACCTCCATAACACATCACATCATTAGCGGTAATACTGCTTTCTAACAAATCCGGTTGAGTTACTTCCAAGGACTCAATTTTTATGCAATTCTCATTATCAGTTATAGTTAATTCATAAATCCCAGCGCTAAGACTATTCAAATCCTGAGTAATTGCACCATTAGACCATTCACATTCATAAGGTTCTGCACCGCCTGTTATTTCAATATCAATGGCTCCATCACTTTCATTATAACAGGAAATATGAGTAATATCAACATATGATAATTCTATTTGATTTGGTTGATTTATAATAGCTGTGTTATATGTAGTACAGTTGTGAGAATCTGTAATCGTCACCTGATATTCACCTGCAGTAATATCAATCAAATCTTCTTCTTCACTACTGTTAGACCATTCATATTCATAAGGTACCGTTCCTCCTGAAACACTAAGGTCAATACTACCATCACTTGCACCAAAACAGACATTATCAACAGTTGAAGTTATTTCACTTACTAGTTCTTCGGGTTGAAATATTTCAATAGAATTTGCTGTTGAACAAGAATGACTATCTGTAATCGTAACATTATATACACCAATAGGCAAATCTTCAGGATTTTGCACGTTATCCCCATTAGACCATTGAAATTCATAAGGAAATGTCCCTCCATCAGGCACAAGAATAATACTTCCACTAGAACCTCCATAGCATAACACATCCTCAGACGAAATATCGCTTGTAAGTATGTCAGGCTGATTTACTGTCAAGGATTCTACTTTTAGGCAATTGTTTGCATCAGTTATAGTAACAGTATATGTATCTGCAATAAGCCCTGTAATATCTTGACTTGTCGCGCCATTAGACCATTCGCACGAGTAAGGAGATGTTCCACCAACAATCTCGAAACTTATTTCTCCATCAGAATAGCCAAAACAAGAAACATGTAAAATCTCTAATTCTGATAAAGCAATATCATCAGGTTCATATACGACAGCATTGTCATATATAATGCATCCATGACTATCAGATATTGTAACCAAATAGTTCCCTGCAAAAATATCTGTCGGATCTTGGTTTACACAATCATTTGACCATTCATAATCGTAAGGAGAAGTTCCTCCTGAGACATCCAGATTGATTGCACCATCATTACCACCATAACAAGTTACATCTGTAACTGAAAGTACATCTGAAATAAGTTCTGCAGGTTGTATCACAATGGCAGAATCTATTTTAATGCACTCGTTGTTATCTGTGATAGTAACAATATAAGTCCCTGCAGCAAGAGAAGAAATATCTACAGAAGTTTGCCCGCTTGACCAGTTACATCCATAAGGAGATGTCCCACCAGCCAAAGACAAATCAATGCTACCGTCATTACCTCCATAACATAAAACATCGGAAACATCAAAAGTTGGAACTATACTATTAACTAATCTACCTGCTAACATATCATAATTATCAGTAGAACCAGTATTTGTTATAGTAACAGCATCCAAATTTAAGGTACTACTACGAAAACTACCAGCCAAATAAATATTATTTATATTATCAATCAAAATCGAAGAAACTTCATCATCTTTAGAGTTACCATATGCTTCTCCCCATTTTAAATTCCCATCATTATCATATTTTGCAATAAATATATCTGCTGTACTATTTGTAGATGAATTAATAAGTTCTACACCACCTAAATCAATTGTTTCGGTTGAAAAATTTCCAGTTAAATAAACTCCTCCTTCAGAATCGGTATATACACTTTTCCCATAATTATTCATTGTATTTGAGGCTATCCCTCCTTTAATCCATAAAGGATTTCCCGCTGAATTAAATTTAACAAGAAATATATCAGCAGCAGGAGCAGTACTAGAACTTAAACTTACAGTCCCAAAACTCATTTCATCAACATCAAAATAGCCAGTAATATAAACATTTCCAAAAGCATCAGCAGTAATTTCACGAGGAGCATTAGCAATACCTCCATAATTATTTACTCCAGTCGATTTTTTTGCCCATATTGGTGTCCCATCTGAATCATACTTAACAAGATACATTTGTTCGCCATTCATAATATCATAAGATAATGTTGTGGTTCCAAAACTAATAGACTCCCACTGATAAGTTCCTGTCACATAGATATTTGACTCATGATCTATTGTTAAGCTATATCCTTTTGCTCCTCCCCAATACCCTTCTTCTGCACACTGCCCCCATTGTTCATTTCCTGCAGAATTATATTTAACTAAAAACATCCCTGAATTATAACAAGGTTTTGTCAGTAAAATAGAACCAAATTCAATATCTTCATCCTGATCAAAATATCCCGTAAGATATACATTATCAGAATTATCAATAGCTAAATCCATTGAATAATCATCTCCACTCCCTACAGCACTTTTTGCCCATAGCACATCTCCATTTGCACCATTATATTTTACAATAAAAACATCCTTATTCCCTGTATTATTGAGAATAGTTGATCCGAAAGTCAGAGATGGACTTGCAAAATAACCAGTAATAATAATATCTCCCGACTGATCTGTCACAACCGATGTTACAAAATCATCCTGATTTCCTTCGGCACTCTTTGCCCAAAGAACATTTCCATCATCATCATATTTGACGACAAATATTTCATAAGTATATTGCGAAAGATTTTGAAGAGTTGTAGAGCCAAACACTATCTCTGAGCCATTGAATTCTCCAACAACAATAAGATTATTTGAATTATCCTTTGCTATATCCTTTGCAAATTCCCAATTCGTTGAATACCCAGGAGAATCTGTATTACTTGCCCATCCCCAAGTAAAACACTGAGCAAAAACAGGTTGAATATAAATCATGCTAAACATGATTAAACCAAACACGAATAATAATTTTCTTTGCGACTTCATACAATTCATAAATTAAATTAAAACTAAGAGTTTAATTTATCAAAGTTAATCAGTAGTATTATCATATTCATGTCTAATGAACAAGAGTAGGAAAGTAATTATCAAATGTGCGAATTAAAAAAATAAGTGTTATTTTACCTTTAACATTAAATTTTGCCTAAAAGATGCATAAGGGTATCTTTTTTTCTAACTGAAACAGGGACTAATGAATTATCTGACATAATTAAGCATCCACTTGTAAGTTTTTCATATTTTTTTATCTTTTCAATATTTACAAGATGAGAATTATGCACTCTGATAAAACTCCTATCAGGTAGAATTTTTTCATATTCTTTTAGTGTATTTGATATCAATATTTTTTCACCATTATCCATAAAAAACATTGTGTAATTTCTATCTGCTTCACAACGCACTATTTGATCTGTTTTTACAACATGTATTGCTTCACTTGTTTTTAGTACCAATTTATCCGGCTCTTTGTTTTCAGGCAGTAAATTATCAATTAGTATTTTCATTTGCAATTCCAAATTATCAATTCTAGCCGATTGTGCAGCTCTATTAATAGCATCTGCCAATTCTTCAGGATCAACAGGTTTGACAATATAATCCAACGCACTATACTTAAAAGCTTTTAACGCATATGTATCAGAGGCTGTTACAAATATTATTTTAAAATTTATTTGTGTCATATATTCAAGTAATTCAAAACCTGTTCCATCACCCAATTCAATATCAAGTAATACCAACTCGGGATTATTTTCTTCAATAAGCTTAACACCTGATTCCACCGAATTTGCTGTTCCAATAATATTAACCGGCAATTTGCCTAATAAAATTATTTGTTTTATAGTGCTTAAAGCAGATGATTCGTCATCAATTATTACTGTTTTTATCATACTTTTTAGGACATCTGTTAGTAATCAAAGGAAGATTTAATGTTACAAGCGTTCCTTCTCGCTCTAAACCTTTAATTATAATATTTATATCTTTCTTGTTTTCTTTAACAAGCAATTTTAGTCTTTCTTTGGTAATATCAATAGCCATTGATTTATGAATACTTTCCTTAGCATTTTTAATATTACTAATTCCAATACCATTATCTACAATATTAATATTGATATTTTTCTCTGTTTTGATTATTTCAATTTTTAGTTTTCCTCCCGATTTCATTTTACGTAGCCCATGTTCAATTGCATTTTCAACAAAAGGTTGCAAAAGCATAGGAGGAATACAATAATAATCCAAATCAAATTCAACATCATATTCAAAAGAATATTCAAAAGAATTATTAAATCTAATAGTCTGTAAATTCAAATAATATTCTAGCATTTCTATCTCTTTAGCAAAAGTGATAAAATCTAGTGTAGAAAAATTCAGGATAGATCGCATCAACTTTGCAAAATCAGATAAATATTTTGTTGCCTTTAATGGATTTTCCTGCAAAATATAATCCTGAACAGCACCTAAAGAATTAAAAATAAAATGAGGATTCATTTGCAAACGCAATAATCTTTGATTCAAATCTTTAATCCTTAAATCTGATTTTAATCTAATACTTCTATAAAAGAAAAAACTAAAAAACAAAAGTAAAACAATTGTTACTATTAACATAGCCTGAATTAACTGACTTCTTTGACTTTTTAGATTCTTTATTGCAATATCATTATTTAGATTTTTAATTTCTTGTTCTTTTTTTTCTGTTTCATATATAGTTTGCAATTCGAGTAATTGTCTATGTTTGTCGAGGCTATAAATCGAATCATAATACCCCAAATACTTATCAAAACACTCCCTAAATTTTTCATTATTACCCATTTCAGAATAATTCAGAGTCATATTCTCATATATGGTTATTATCATTTGTGAATAGCCGGTCTCAAGTGCGATATTCATGCCTTTGTTAAAATACTCATCTGCATAATCATGCATATTTATGTTCATATAAACACTTCCTATTGCATTTAAAGAAACAGCTATTTCATTTCTTAAACCTAAATTTTCTCTAATCTCATATGCTTTTTGATAATAATCCAATGCAATTTTATAATCAGCCATAGCACTATACACTGTGCCAATATTATGCAAGGAAACAGCAATCTTATATTTATCCCCAAATCGTTGACGTATTAACAATGATTTTTCAAAATAACTAATTGCAATTTTATTTTGACCCTGATATTTATGAATAAGTCCAATATTGTTTAAAACATCCGCTACTTTCAAGTCTAAATTTAAGACATAAAACACTCTAAGAGATTTTTTATAATATTCTAGAGCCACATCATAATCTTTCCACGACATATATAGTATCCCCATACTATTATATGTTTGTGCTATTCCTTCAATATTTCCTGCAATATTATGTTTATCAAGAGCTTGCTGGAAATAATTAATAGCTGTCGAAAAATCTCCTTTATCACGGTATATTATTGCTATCTGGTTAAGAGTTTCTCCACATTTTGCAATATTTCTTTCTTTGGTATAGTATTTTAAACAATTTTCAAATATCAATAATGCCGAATCGGTTTTTCCACATAAATACAATTCTTTTGCTTTTCCAAAAACTGAATCATTACAGCATTTGATAGATTCAACTTCTGCTAAACATTTATTTGGATTAATAAAGAATCCGACAACAACTATCAATATCAGATAAACACACTTCATTAGCAACAAATTTAGTTGTTTTTTTATACTTACTCAAATATTATTCAGTTTATTACATTACAAATATCATCTAAATGAGTTTTATTACGACATACAGTAATTGACACAAAGCATCCCATAATATTGCAAAAGCTTAATAACCAGTCTTAAAATCGGAAATAATATGTAAAATTAAACATTGGCATTAAGTTTGTCAATAAAAATCTGATAATTTTATTTGATATTAAAATTCAAATACTACATTTGCAGAACTAAATTTTAAAATTATGTTTTTAGAAGGAATATTAGCAATCGCAGGACAACCCGGACTTTTTAAATTAGTCTCGAAAGGGAAAAACAACGTAATTGTAGAATCAATGACAACAGGCAAAAGAATGCCGGCATTTGCAACATCAAGGATTAGTACATTGGAGGACGTCGCAATATACACATATGACGAAGACATTCCTCTAAAAGATGTATTTATTAGCATTTTTGAACAGTTTGAGGGAGAAAAAATTCTTCAAAATAAGCCAACAAACGATGATTATAAAGAATTTATGGAATCTGTACTACCTGATTTTGATCGTGACAGAGTTTATGTTTCTGATATCAAGAAAGTAGTAAATTGGTTCAATACACTTATCGACTTTGAAATCATTACATCAGAAAACATTAAAGAAGATGCTAAAGAAGAAAAAAGCGAAGAGCAGGAAGACACAAAAGAGTAAAACTGTTTTATAATTAAATATCTAAGCCAATAAGTTTTCTTGTTGGCTTATTTTTTTTCTTCAAATATCATAACAAACCCTCCTCCTTCTTTCATCTGAACATCAGGTGTTTCGTTTGGTTTGAATGTTTTATGTCCAATCAGATATTTCTCGGGGTATTTTTCATAATGCGATAACAAATGGTCTTTTATATAAAAGCAATCATAGGTTTTATCTGGATAGAGAAATTCGGGCAGGTTTATTAACACACCTCTCCTTTCTTCATTTGTAATTCCTGCAACAAACCATCTATCACCACTACGTCTGGCTATGACAATATACTCCCCTATTTCTGCATCCAGAACCTTTGTGTCATCCCATGTAGCAGGAATCTCTTTTACAATCTCAAGTGCAGGATGATTCTTGTAATTATCTATAAGATCGGCAGCCATTAACACAGGACTATATAAAACAACCATCAATGCAATCTGATTGGATATTGTTGAATGAACTGCTGTTTTCCCATCGTCCAAATCATTCCACTTTTTCTTTTCAGATAATGAATTGCTAAAATCAATATCAAAAATTCCCGGAGTATAATCTATTGGGCCGGCAATACCTCTTGTAAATGGAATAATACATGTATGCGATGGTGGATTTCCTTCACTCCATGCATTCCATTCCATTCCACGAACACCTTCAAAACTCAAAAGATTAGGATATGTTCTTGCTAATCCTGACGGTATAACAGGCTCATGAACATCTAGCATGATTCCATAATCCATTGCTGTACGCATTACTTTATTATAGTGATTAACCATAAACTGTCCGTGATGACTCTCACCTTCGGGTTTTATCCCACCAGCATATCCGGTTTTTACATATTTAATACCATGGTTCTGATAAAACTGAAATGCTTTTTCAAGATTCTTCTCGTATGATAATATATCTCCACCGGTCTCATGATGACCAATAATCTCAATATCTTTTGATTTAGCATACCTTACAATACTATCAATATCAAAATCGGGATAAGGAGTTGAAAAATCGAAAGCTTCTGCCTTTCCCCAGTCTTCCCAGCCAGTATTCCAACCTTCAATAAGAACAGCATCAAAACCATTTTTTGCTGCAAAATCAATATGTTTTATTGTATTTCCTGTTGTTGCACCATGTCTGTTTTTAGAAATCCCCCAATCAGAAATGCCAAGATGCATCTCCCACCAAATTCCAACATATTTCGCAGGCTCTATCCAATCCAAATCTTGTTTCGAAGGAGGCTCATTCAGATTATATAAAATTGATGATTCTATAAGATCTCCGGGATTATCTGCAACGAGTATAACTCTCCAGGGTGATTCAAATCCACCACTAGTTTTAACTTTGGTACCATCAGCCCACGGGACAAGATTGGTTTTAAACTCAAATAAATCTGTTTTAAGCAATGTCATTGAGGAATAATTATCAATATCTGCTTCACAAATACTATAATAGACTCCGGATTGTGATTTTAGTGTTACAGGTGCGGCAACATGTTCAGATTCGCTAAGTTTTGTTTTTTTATATAGTTTTTCATATGTATTATAATCTGCCCATATCCACCATACATCCATATCCTCTTTAAAACGGAATTTGGTTTCTTCGCTCATTATAACAATAGAGTCTGTTAATTCAAGACTCTTATACCTAAATGCAATTCCGTCATCATAAGCCCTAAACGTCACTTTAAGCTTTCTATCACTGTTAAACTGATTCAGAATTACCGACAACTCATTATAGTTATTCCTGATACTACTATATTGGCCCCATTTGGGTACCCAAGTTTCATCAACAGTTCTATCCTCGAATGTATGAATATCAAGTTTTGTACAAGAATCACCATTTTCGAAAACATATCCAAGCTCTGCATGCTCAATCCGAACAGTATCTTTATAAATAAGTCCATAAACAAAGCTATCATCTTCTACACCTGCTCTAATAATTATATTACCAGATGGTGATTTAAGTTCAACTCTTTCTTGAGAGTTAGAAAGAGATACTACTAGTAAAGCAAATAACAAAAAAATATCTCTTTTTAGAACCATAATTTATTTCTTCAGACTTTCAATAGCCAAAATAATATTTTCATTTGTCGCTGGCAATTTCAAATCAGGATCTACCAGATGATTATTAATAGAAGCAATAGCATATTTAATTGCAAACCAAGCAGATATCCCCAAGACAAAAGGTGGCTCCCCCACTGCTTTACTTCTACGAATTGTATTTAAATTTGGATATCCTTTTAATAATTCAACTCTAAAATCATTAGGAATGTCACATATTCCAGGTATTTTATATGTATCAGGAGAATGATTTAAAAGATTACCTTTATTATCATATTTCATTTCTTCGCCTGTAACCCAACCAAGTCCTTGAATATATGCTCCTTCAATTTGTCCAATATCAATATTTGGAATAACAGAATCACCAACATCATGTAAAATATCTGTTCTTAAGACATTTATAGCACCTATTAAAGTATCAACACTTACTTCGGTAATTGCCATTCCATAAGCAAAATAATGAAAAGGATTCCCTTTGCCTTTTACTCTATCAAAATGAATATCAGGAGTTTTATAAAAACCTGTTGCACTCAAACTAATTTGATTGACATATGCTTTACCAATAATATCTTCGAAATCATATTTTATATTTGGAATATTTTTATCAAAAATAAAATCGTTTTCAAATAGAATATTATTCAAATCAGATTTCTTCCCATAATCTTTCATTAATATTTCAACAACAAAATCTGCAAGTCTTCGCTTTAATTTTTCTATAGCATTTTTTACAGCCATTCCATTAAGATCTGTACCAGATGATGCTGCTGTTGCAGAAGTATTTGGGACTTTAGATGTATTTGTTGCATTGACTTTTATTCTTTTTTGAGACACTCCAAATTCTGCAGCTGCAATACGTCTAATTTTTGTATATAATCCTTGTCCCATTTCTGTACCACCATGATTAACAAGAATTGTCCCATCACTATATACGTTTACCAAAGCACCTGCCTGATTAAGAAATGAAGTCGTAAAAGACACTCCAAATTTTACAGGAGTTAAAGCTATTCCTTTCTTTATAAATTCATTTTGATTATTAAAATCATCTATTTGTAATTTTCTATCTTCATAATTCGACGATTCCATTAATTTGTCCAAGATAATCATCAATCTATTATTATTTATAATAGAACCATACGGAGTAATGTTTCTATCGTCAATACCATAAAAATTTGCTTTTCTAATTTCAATTGCATCAACGTTTAAATATGAAGCAATTCTTTCAATGATGAACTCCATACAATACATACCCTGAGGAGCTCCAAAACCTCTAAAAGCAACATTCGAAGGCAAATTAGTTTTCATTGGTTTGGCAATAATTTTCATATTTGGAATAAAATAGGAATTTTCTGCATGCAACATTCCTCTTTCAAGAATAGCCATAGTTAAGTCAGTAGCATATCCTCCATTTAAAAAGTGCTTAATGTCCGCCGAAATAATTTTTCCATTATCATCAAAGCCCACTTTATATTTATAAAGATATGGATGTCTTTTTCCAGTAATTTTCTGATCCACATCTCTAAACAATCTGATTTTAATTGGTCTGCCTGTTTTAACAGAAAGTAAAGATGCCCACGCTGCTAAATGATTTGCCTGTGTTTCTTTTCCACCAAAAGCTCCTCCCATACGTCTACATTCAACTTCAATTTCGTGTCTGCCAACACCCAGAACTTCTGCAATAATCGCTTGCGTTTCAGAAGGATGCTGAGTAGAACTATACGCTTTAATTTCTTGTCCTTCACCTGGTACAGTAAGACAAATTTGTGTCTCCAAATACCAATGTTCTTGT
>CAYUWD010000037.1:0-27530 GCA_964448235.1 uncultured Bacteroidales bacterium
TCTATTACTTTTGGAATGAGAATAATAAAGAAATCCTTAATTAAAATTAAAAATATTTGATAATGGCATACGATTTTGGTAACGATAAAAAATCAGCATTTCAAGCTCAGTTTGATGCACAAAAAATAGCTTATGCACCAATAATGTTTCAGGCAGCAAGAGCTTTACGAAATTTAGGAATATTAAAAGTGGTTAAAGAACACCGTGAGGGGATTACTATCGAAGATGTAGCAAAAGAACTTAATCTTCAAGTATATGGTGTGAAAGTACTTTTGGAAGCTGGTTTAAGTATTGAGTTAGTTTATGCAAAAGACCATAAATATTTCATTACAAAAACTGGTTGGTTTATTATGAATGATAAATTAACTCAGGTAAATATGGACTTTAATCATGATGTTAATTATAAAGGTTTTTTCCATCTTGAAGAAGCAATAAAGACTGGAAAACCTGAGGGATTAAAGGTTTTTGGTGAATGGAGTACTGTATATGAAGCATTATCAGGCTTGCCTCAGCAAGTGAGAAAAAGTTGGTTTGGATTTGACCATTATTATTCAGATGATTCTTTTCCTCAAGCATTACCTATTGTTTTTAAAGATAATCCTTCAAAAATTATGGATGTAGGTGGAAATACTGGTAAATTTGCAATAAAATGTGCCGAGTATAATCCAAATGTTAAAATTACTATCTTAGACTTGCCAGGCCAATTGTCAGAAGCATTACAGAATGCTAAAGATAAAGGTTATGATGATAGAATTGATGGTGTGGCTATTGATCTACTTGACCATAATATAAAGTATCCGAAGAATTATAATGTAGTGTGGATGAGTCAATTCTTAGATTGTTTTTCACAAGAAGATATTGTGCAACTTCTTATAAAAGCAAAAGCTGCATTAACACCAAAAGGAGCTATTTATATTATGGAAACTTTCTGGGATAACCAGATAACAGATGCAGGTCGATACTGTTTAGTAGGCACAAGTTTATATTTTACTTGTATTGCTAATGGTTGTAGCCAGATGTATCATACCGAAGATATGACTGCTCTAATCGAAAAAGCAGGTTTAAAAATCGACGAAACCTATAATAAAATTGGAGTAAGTCATACAATTCTAAAATGTGTCAGTCAAGGATAACAAAACATTGTATTGATGATAGATATTGATATTAAAAACATATTGCCTCAGCAAGAACCTTTTGTAATGGTTGATTCGCTTCTACATTGTGATGAAATTATTACAAAAACAAACTTGTTAGTAAGTGAGAAAAATATTTTTGTTCGAGATAATGTTTTTACAGAACCTGGAATTGTCGAAAATATTGCTCAAACATGTGCTGCTAGAATGGGATATGTCAATACAGTAATAAATAAAGGAGAGGTTAAAATTGGTTTTATTGGATCTGTGAAAAATCTGTACTTTTATGATTTTCCTAAGGTGGGGGATAGAATTGTAACAACAGTAGAAGTGAAAAATGAAGTCTTTAATATTTTATTAGTAAAGGCAACTATAAATAATGGTGATAAAATTATTGCTGAGTGTGAAATGAAAATATCAGAGCAATGAAAAAGCTTTTTGCAAGAAAAAAAATTGAAGTTAGATTTAGTGAGGTAGACTCAATGGGAATAGTATGGCATGGTACCTATGCTAAATATTTTGAGGATGCAAGAGAAGAATTTGGAAAAGAATATAATCTTGGTTATCTGAGAATATTTGATGAGGGATATTATGCGCCACTTGTGGATTTGAATTTTAAATATAAAAAACCTCTTGTTTATGGTGATATTGCTATTGTGGAAGCTATATATAAACCTGTAGATTCTGCCAAAATTTGTTTCGATTATAAAATATTTTCTGCGAAGGATGATTCAATAATTTCAACTGGAAGTAGTGTGCAGGTTTTTCTCGATAAAAATTATGGTTTATTGTGGAATAGTCCTGAGTTTTTTCAAGAATGGAAAACAAAAAATAAAGTAATTTAAATTTATGGCTACTGTATATCAAATATCTCATAATATTATTTCAAATCTTGGATTTTCTTCAGAAGAAAATTATAATTCTGTTTATAATGGTTTGAGTGGTTTGGTTAGTTATCCAACTAACACAATGAATATTCCAGAGGCTTTTTGTGCATCAATAATTGATGAAAATAAATTAAATATGGAATTTTCAAATATTGGAAACAGAAATAACTATAGCCGTTTTGATAAAATGACCATATTATCTGCGTATTCAGCTATAAGAAAAACAAATATAGATCCATCTTCTCAAAGAACTCAGTTTATCCTTTCAACAACAAAAGGGAATATTGATTTATTAGAGAATGCTGAAGCGAAAAGCTCAAATGATAAGCAATTATTTTTGTGGAATAGCGCAAGATTATTATCTCAGTATTTTGAAAATCCAAATACTCCTTTGGTTGTGTCAAATGCATGTATTTCAGGAGTGTCTGCTCAAATTGTTGCAAAAAGATTACTTTTGACCGGAAAATATGACCATATTGTTGTAGTAGGTGCTGATATTGTTTCAAAGTTTGTTGTTACAGGTTTTCAGTCATTTAAAGCTTTATCTGCAGAAAAGTGTCTGCCTTTTGATTCAGAGAGAAAAGGGTTAAATATTGGTGAAGCAGCAGCAACTATTATATATGGAGTCTCAGAAGATGTATCAAGTTTGGATTCAAATGCACTCTATATTGATGCTGAAGCAATTACCAATGATGCAAATCATATATCAGGGCCTTCCAGAACAGCCGAGGGCTTAACACTGGCAATTAAGAATTTAAATATGACCACAATGCCTGACTTTATTTGTGCGCATGGTACTGCAACTCCATATAATGATGATATGGAGGCCTTAGCATTAACACGTTGTGAATTGAATAAAATCCCAACATTTAGTCTGAAAGGATATTTCGGACATAGTCTTGGTGCTACTGGTGTAGTAGAAACAATTATTGCTTCATTGGCAATGCAAAATAATGTAGTTTTTAAAAGTATGGGATATAATAAATGTGGTGTTTCTAATCCAATACAAATATCTACTGAAACCCAAAAGTTGGAATCAAAATCATTTCTAAAAACAATTTCTGGATTTGGAGGATGTAATGCTGCTATTTTAATAAAAAATATTGAACAAATAGCAAATGCTTAAGATAAGTAAATATAGTGTAGTTGCTAAGTATAAGGCAACTTTAAATGGAGAAACTATTTTTTCTCAGGATAATTCTGAACGATATCAAGATTTTTTGACAGCTTTATATCGTAATCTTAAAATACAGTATCCTAAGTTTTTTAAAATGGACATGTTGTCAAAATTAGGTTTCTTGTCCACTGAAATTTGTATGCCGATAAAATTTAATGATGAAATTGAGAATAATTATAATACTGCTGTATTTATGATTTGTAATGCATCATCGTTGGATACTGATAAAAAGTATCAGGACACTTTAGCTGATAATAATTATTTTCCAAGTCCTAAAGTTTTTGTATATACTTTATCGAATATTTTGTTAGGCGAAATCGCAATAAGACATAAATTGTTTGGGGAAAATATGTGTTTTTTAAGTGAGAAAATAATAAATCAGGAAATTATAGACTATATTTACCAATGTTTTTTAGAAACAAAAATAGATAGGTCTGTTGTTGTATGGGCAGATTATCTTGATGAAAATGGAGAATCTGTAGCTTTAATTGTTGAAAAAGAAAGTGAGAATAATAAAGATAAAATGAATTTTAATGTGAAATCAATTAATTGTATAATCTAGTAATATTATTATGGACGAATTAATTTTAAATTTGAAGAAGGAAATTATTGAAGTGTTAAATCTTGAAGATCTTACACCTGAAGATATTGATGAAAATGCTCCTTTATTTGGTGATGGTTTGGCTCTTGATTCAATTGATGCTCTTGAACTCATTGTTTTGATGGAAAAAAATTATGGAATTAAATTAGAAGACGCAAATCAGGGAAGGGAGATATTTAAATCAATTGTTACAATGGCTGAATACGTTAATAAGCATAGAACAATTTAATAGAATATATGACAGAAAATATTGTTGTTAGTGGGATGGGCACTATTTCTGGTATTGGGAATAATGTTGAGGAAACACTTGATTCATTGTTAAATATGAGATGCGCAATTAAGGGTTTAAAGCATATTAATAGCATACATGAATTACTGTGTGCTGAAGTGCAATATCCTGATTCGAAAATGAAAGAAGTGTTGGGAATGTCTCAAGACGAGGTAGTTACCCGTACAACACTAATGGGCATCCATGCTGTAAAGGAGGCTATGGAAAATGCGAATTTGACAACAAAATCTGGTCTGAGAATTGCACTCTTAAATGGAACAACTGTAGGCGGAATGGAAAAAAGTGAATTGTATTATTTCGATTTTCTTGAAAATGATAAATATAATCATTTTATCGAAGCTCATGATTGTGGTGCATGTAGTGAAAAAATCGCAGACTTTTTTGATTGCTTTTCATATGTCGGTACTACTTCTACAGCTTGTTCTTCCGCTGCAAATGCAATTATGTTGGGTGCTGATTTAATTCGTAATGGAGTCGTTGATATTGCAATAGCTGGTGGTAGTGAGTGTATAACTAAGTTTCATTTAAATGGTTTTAACTCTTTGATGATACTTGATAAAGATATATGTCGTCCGTTTGATAATACACGGGCAGGATTAAACCTAGGAGAGGGAGCAGCATATTTAGTCTTGGAATCAGAAAAATTAGCAAAACAGAGAAAAATAAAACCACTTTGTTTATTAAGTGGATATGCAAATGCATGCGATGCTTATCATCAAACTGCTTCATCTCCTGAAGGTGATGGTGCTGTTTTAGCAATGAAAAATGCATTAACTAACAGTAATCTTAAACCTGATGATATTGATTATATTAATGCTCATGGTACTGGAACAGTAAATAATGATGAGTCAGAAGGGGCTGCTATTATGAAGGTATTTAATGATAATATTCCTTATGTGAGTTCTACTAAGTCAATCACAGGACATACTACTAGTGCTTCTGGAAGTATAGAGTCTGTAATATCAATTTTAGCAATGAAAAATAGTTTTGTTCCAGGAAATTTTAATTTCAAAACAAAAATAGATAAATTGTCTTTTGTACCAGTACAAACTCCGTTATTAAACATAGAGTTAAAAAATATATTATCTAATTCATTTGGCTTTGGAGGTAATAATTCATCTCTGATATTTTCTAAATTAGACAAAAATGATTAAAAATCCTATATACATAAATGGGATTGGAGTTATTTCAATTCAAGAACCGCTTTCTGATGATGGTTTGTTAAATCCTATTAATTATAACAAACCTTACGTGCGTTGTTTAGATCCTAAATTTAAAGATTATATTAATCCAATGGTAGCGCGTAGGATGAGTCCTATTGTTAAAAGAGCAATTGTAACAGCAAAATATGCTGTTAAACAATCGGGAATTGATAATCCTGATGCAATTATTACAGGTACTGGTTTGGGGTGTGTACAGGATACTGAAAAATTTCTGGATGCAATGATTAGAAACGAAGAGAAATTTATGCAACCGGCTTTTTTTATTCAGTCAACTCATAATACAATAAGCTCACAAATCGCTATTAATCTTGGTTGTAAGGCTTATAATAATACATTTATTCATAGAGGCGTTTCTTTTGAAAATGCTCTTTTTGATGCATTATTACAAATGAATAAACCTCAATTTTCGTCTGCATTAGTAACCGGGAGTGATGAAATGACGCCATCTTATTTTAAATTGCTAAAACGACTAAATTACTGGAAAGATGAAGTCCCTGATACATTAAATATTGTACATGGTAAAGAATCAATAGGTTCTTTTGCAACAGAGGGAAGTGTTAGTTTTATGTTAGCAAAGTCTAAAACATCTAATTCATATGCAAAAATTGTAGATGTCGATCTAAAGTATATGAATAATCCTGATAGTTTAGATTATATTGTTCGGTTTTTGAAGCAAAACGAACTTGAAATAAATGATGTAGATGTATTGTTAACAGGTATGAATGGAGATGTTGAAAACGATAATGTTTACAAAACTCTTTTTAGTACATTTGGAGAAGATAAAATAGGTATTTATCGGAATGTATGTGGAGAATTTTATACATCTTCTGCTTATGGTCTTTATGCAGCAGCTACTTGTATAAATATGTCTATTGTACCGAAATATTTAAAATATAATTTTGTGGAAAAAAAAGATCCCAAAATTATTTTAATTTATAATCATTTTAAAAGTAAAGATTATTCACTAATACTATTGAAAAAATGTTAAAACTAATATTATTATCAACGATTCAATCTATATTTTTAGTTCTTTCGCAAATTTTTTTAAAATTTGCTGTGAATCGTATGGGAGAAGTCCGATTTAGTTATGAATTCTTTAAAGGATTACTTAAAAATTGGCAATTTGCATGTTCTGGTATTTCTATTGTAATTGCAACTTTGCTGTGGATGTATATACTGCGTAATTTTGAATTTAGTGCAGCTTATCCATTAATAAGTATAAGTTGTATCTTTGGAGTTCTTGCTGCTGTATTTTTATTTCATGAAGCAATACCATTTACACGATGGATTGGTTTAGCTTTTATTATTGTTGGAGTGATTTTTGTAGCTCGATAAATTTAACTAAATATATAGTTTATTATGAAATATAAATTGCTAAATACGATTCTATTTGTTTTATTGTTTTTTAATGGAGTTTTTGCTCAATCACATGTTTTAGCAACCAAAGAGCAAAAACAAATGATTATTAGTAGTATTAGTGAAGTTGCAAAGAATACTTCTACTTTAAAATGTGATTTTGTTCAAGAGAAATCGATATCAATTCTTTCTGAGGTAATTATTTCAGAGGGGGTAATGTGTTTTAAAAAGGATAATAATTTAAGATGGGAATATACAAAACCCTATTCATATATTTTTATTTTAGCTGATGGAAAAGTAATAATACAAAATCAAGATAGGGTTGATAGTTTTGATACGAATTCTAACAAAATGTTTAAGTTCATTAGTGAAATTATGATAGGTGGTGTAAAAGGTGATTTGCTTAATGATGAAAAAAACTTTACTTCTGAAATATTTGTTGGAAATAACGATGTTATTATAAAACTTGTTCCTAAAGTTGATGAATTAAGTGATTTAATGTCCGTTATTAATCTTACAGTTAATAAAAAGGATTGGTTGGTTAATTCAATCGAAATGGAAGAAACTAGTGGAGATAATACCTTAATACGTTTTACACAAAAAAATGTTAATGCAACAGTCCCGGATAGTTTGTTTAAAATTAATTAGTGTACTAGTTGCAGGGTTTTTGTTAAAAACAGTTATTCCCGATGCTGGACTAATTACATTTGCCCAGAAGGTAGATAATGTATATATATTACCTCATAACGAAAAGCTAACAAAACTGCATACTGAAATTAGTTTTAATAAAAATTTTATTACTGGAATAATTGCATATAAATTAAGAAACGATACACTAATGGGAGCTTTTATAAATGAGTTTGGAATTAAGGGGTTTGAGTTTAAGTGTATAGACAATAAATTTGAATTTATTAATTTTATTAAACCTCTTAATAAATGGTATATAAAAAAAGTTTTGAAAGATGATCTTGCTTTTGTTTTTATGTTAAACAATATGTCTTGCAAAGTACCGGAGAATCAGAAAATGTGTGATTTTATATATGATAATAATAGAGTTGTCAGAGTAGACAAAATTAGACGTAATAAAACTCTTAAAACTTTAAATGTAGTGTCTGATTCTGTTATGAATTTAGAGAATCATAAGAATAAAGTAAATTATAAATTTTGTATTATTAATTATTATGAGCTGTAAAATTGATAATTATTTTGAGGATGATTTATATAGACTAGTAGATAAATTAGAAACAGAAAATGGATTTACTGGAAGGATTGTTTTAAATCCAAAACATTGGATATATTCATCACACTTTCCTGATAATCCTATAACTCCGGGAGTTTGCTTATTGCAAATATCTAAAGAGCTTGTTGTACGATATAAAAACACTCCTTTAACAATTTCTAATATTAAAAACATTAAATTTTTATCTGTTTTAATTCCCCAAGAAGATAAAATTATTGATTTTAAATTTGTTTTGAAAGATGCAACAAAAGACTCTGTGTCTGCTGTTGTTACTATTGAAGATGATGAAACTTGTTATACAAAAATTAGTTTTGTTTTAAGCTTCTCATAATGATTGTCATTGAAAAGACATATAATGAGAGAATAAAAGATATTAAAGTTGGGATTCTTATACCAACTTATAATAATAGTAGTACATTATCCGATGTTATAGATTCTGTTCTTGATTATACTGAGGACATTATTGTTGTAAATGATGGAAGTGATGATAATACTATTGAAATTCTTGAGAAATATTCTAAAAGGATTAAAATAATTTCATATTCAAAGAATAAAGGGAAAGGGTATGCTTTGAAAATGGGATTTAAAGAAGCACGTAAACTTTCATATGACTATTTAATTAGTATTGATTCGGATGGACAGCATTTTGCATCAGATTTGCCGGCTTTTATTAAGGCAATAGAAGATAATCCGAATGCTTTAATAATTGGTAGTAGATCAATAAAACCTGAAAATAGAGATAAGAGCAGTACTTTTGCAAATAAATTGTCAAACTTCTGGTTTTTTGTCCAGACATTGTCATATTTACCTGATACACAGTCAGGATATCGGGCATATCCTTTAAATAGAATAGGTAAAATGCAGTTTTGGACAAAAAGATATGAAACAGAACTTGAAATTTTAGTGTTTTCTGCATGGCGAAGACTAAAAATTATACCTTTAAAAATATCAGTTTATTATGCTTCTCCGGAAAAAAGAATCTCACATTTTGATCCAGTTAAGGATTTTATTAGAATTAGTATTTTAAATACATTTCTAACTCTCTTGGCATTGTTGTATGGGTATCCTTCAATGGGATTTAGGTATTTGTTTAGTTTGTTTGCAGATGATAAAAAATAGTATTATTTTGCTAGAACATTATTATTGCATATTAAATGTAGTATGGATTTGTGAAATAGTTGTATATAAGTAAAATATGAATATTAATGAGTTTTAATTCTATAAATGTAAATATAAATATAAATTGTCCAATTAAATATTTTCTATTTTTATTTGCCTTTATTACGGTATATTTAAATGTTGATGCTGTAAATGATTCGGATATTTCTTATTTTTCACAATTTAAGAATAAAAATACAAATGTAAGAGTTGTAAAATCAAATATCGGTCTTCATGCTGATTATACTCTTAATTTTACACATATTGCTCTTTTGGATGATAATAATGTCAGACAGTTTGCATATTATCCAAATTTAAGAGGAGCATTGACATTGGGGCTTCGTTATAAAATATTTAGAATCTCATATTCTTTTAATCCTTTTGTAAATGAAAGATATAATCAATGTTATGGAGTTACCGACTATAATAAGTTTGATGTCGGGATAAAAACAAGAGTGTTCTGGCTACAATTATATTATAGTAGAATAAAGGGGTTTTATTATTCTCAGGAAAAAATTATGTTTACAAGTTTTAATTATAATTCTGTTTATCCGCAAAATAATGATCTTTTAAGTCGTGAATTAGGTTTAAAAGCAAATATTATTTTTAATGCCGGATTCTCAATGGCTGCTGCTGTTGATTATACAGAAATTCAGGAAGAAAGTGCTGGTTCGTTTATTTTTATGGTAAATCCAGAAATTAGCAAGTTAAGTTCAGAAAATACAACTTTAATTCCATCTATATATAATTCTTATTATTCTGATATAAATGATTTTGAAAAAGTTTCATTTTGGGCGATGGCTATTGGTTTGGGATATGGTTATTCTCTTGTATTAGGAGATGTGGTTTTTTCTAATATAGCTGTTGCAGGACCTAATGCTCAAATGTATTTTAATGATGGATTAAAAATAAGAATCCCATATGATGTGTATCTGAAATCTTCATTAAGTTATAATATAGATAATTTTTATGCAGGTGTGATGGTAAATCTTGACATTAGAAATAATCTTATCGGGATTAATAATATAAGTAAACAATTGCTTAAATTTATATTTAAAATTGGATTGAGATTTTGAAAACAACTTGTATGTTAAATACATAATTAACGACAAAAGAATGAGCAAAATAGTAATTAAAATATATAATTATTTAAAAATGCATAAATGGCTTAGAAGACTAATTCTGTATAGTCTGTTTTTGTGTTTTGGATATTTTGCCTTGCAATTGTCGATGGAAGAGGATGTTGCAGGTTTTATGCCAACAGACAAGGATAATAAGCGTGTTAATTATGTTTATGAAAATATTGGGATTACAGAAAAAATTATTTTTAAGTTTTCATTGACAGATGATATTGATTTAGATAATAAAGATGAACTTATCTCTGCAGCAGATAGCTTTGTGAAAAGTCTTGATTCTACTGGAATTAAGCAAGGATATATAAAAGATATATTTTGTAAGGTTGACCAGCAACAAATACTTGAACTTTCAGAGTTTATTACATTAAATATACCATTCTATTTAGAAGAGTCAGATTATGAGAAAATTGCAAAACAAATCAATGCAGATAGTATAAAAGTCATTTTAGAAAATAATAAAAAAATATTGATTTCTCCAGCAGGAATGTTTATGAAAAATCATATTATGGCCGATCCTTTGCATTTTACAAATAGCTCTTTATTAAGGCTTAAAGATTTGCAGGTTAGTGATAGGTTTAAGTTATTTAATGATTATGTTTTTTCAGACGATGGAAATTATTTGTTTGTCTTTATTAGTTCTGCATATTCTGTTAGCGAAACAGATAAAAATGAACAATTAGTTGAAATTATAAATAGTAGTATTCACGATGTTTTAGAAAATTATAATGTTAAAATAACTTATTTTGGAGCTCCTGCAGTTGCTGTTAGTAATGCAAAAAGAATTAAAAAAGATACATATACATCAGTTATTATTTCAATAATAATTATAATGACCATTTTATTATGGTTTTTTCGAAATGTAAAATCGGTAATTCTTATTGCTATCCCTGTGGTATTTGGAGCATTGATGTCTTTGGCTGTTTTGTACTTAATTAAAGGAACTATTTCTGCTATTGCAATAGGTGCTGGATCTGTGGTTTTTGGAATAGCTCTTAACTATTCATTACACTATTTAATTCATGCTAAACACGAGATAGAGTCAGGAAATGTTTTAAAGGATATTGCTTCACCAATGATTGTTGGAAGTATTACAACCGTATGTGCTTTTCTTAGCTTGTTATTTATTTGTGCTGATGCGATGAGAGATTTTGGGCTTTTTGCTGCATTTGCTCTTACAGGAACACTTATTTTTGTTTTAATATTTTTACCTCATTTAAATAATAAATCAAAAAAAAATCATAAAAAAAGACGCATAGAATTTATCGATCGAATGTCTGGTTATCATATTGAAAAGAGTAATTGGATTATTATCGGTGTAATTATATTAACAGGGGTATTTTTGTATTTTTCTTTTGATGTATCATTCGAGACCGAAATGAATAAGATCAACTATATGACTCAAAGTGAAAAAGAGGCATTTAGTGAATTAAGTGGTCTAACGAATCTAGGAGAAAAATCTATATATCTAGTTTCTGATGCAAAAACTCTTGACGAAGCTTTGGTTGATTATGAAATGACACAAGGAAAGTTAGATTCATTATATAATCAAGGCGTAATTTCAGAAATTTCAGGAATTGGCAATTTTTTGCCTTCTAAAAAAATGCAGCAAGAAAAAATTGATAGGTGGAGAGAGTTTTGGATTGTACATAGAGATACATTAAAAACCTTACTTCTTGATGAAGGTGTTGAATTGGGTTTTACAGAGTCTGCGTTTAAGGATTTTTTAGATATTTTGTACTATGATTATGAACCTAAAGAAGTCGAATACTTCTTGCCAGCAATAGAAAGCTATATTAAAGATTATTTGATTGTTAAAGAAGATCGAGCCATGGTGATTACGGCTCTGCATACAATGCCCAAAGATGTCCCATTAGTTTCTGAAAAACTTACTGTTGAAAATAATTTTATTTTTGATTCGGGAAGCATTGCACAATCACTAGTAGATACTCTGTCGATGGATTTTAATAAAGTCCTGTATATTTGTAGCATTATAGTCTTTTTGTTTTTAACTATATCTTTTGGAAGATTAGAGTTGAGTCTGATTGCATTTTTACCAATGGTTATTAGTTGGGTGTGGATACTTGGAATAATGTCTATTTTTGGAATAAAATTTAATATTGTAAATATAATATTAGCTACATTTATTTTTGGTTTGGGAGATGATTATACAATATTTATGATGGAGGGCGTTATGAGTGGTTATGCTTCAAGCCGAAAATTATTGCCTTCTTATAAAATTGCAGTATTTTTGTCTTCAGTTACTATGTTTGTGGGTATTGGGACACTTATTTTTGCTAAACATCCGGCAATGAGATCACTTGCTGATGTAACAATCGTTGGAATGTTTTCTGTAGTGTTAATTTCTTTTATTATTCCACCTTTATTATTTAATAAAATCACTACAAAAAAAGGTAGGAAAAGACAAATACCGGTAACTATTTTAAATTTTTCTGCATCAGTTTATAGTTTTATAGTGTTTTTGTTTGGGACTTTATATTTGACAATGATTGGCTTTTTCCTATTAACAATAGGGCGTAAGACAAAAAGAAATAAATTTAAATATCATAAAGCAATTTGTACTTTCACAAAATTTGTTTCACGAAACATCCCAAAGGTTAAAGCAAATGTTTTAAATGATTCCAACGAAGATTTTTCAAAACCGGGTGTAATCATTTGTAATCATCAATCGCATATTGATTTAATGTATATGTTGATGTTGACTCCTAAAATGGTAATTTTAACAAATGATTGGGTATGGAATTCTCCATTTTACGGGAAATTGGTAAAATATGCTGACTTCTATCCTGTAGCAAATGGGATAGAGAATAGTATTGAGAAACTTAGTAAACTTGTTGATGATGGTTATTCTATTATGGTTTTTCCGGAAGGGACAAGATCAGAAGATTGTTCAATATTGAGATTTCATAGAGGAGCATTTTATTTGGCTGAAAAATTGAATCTAGATATTATTCCTGTTGTAATTCATGGTATTGGTCATATATTACCAAAATCTGAGATGCTTTTGCGCAAAGGAGAAATTACTGTAAAGATATTAGATCGAATATCTCCTGAGAATAAAGATTTTGGAGAATCATATTCTAAGAGAACTAAGTTCATTAGGGCATTTTATAAAGAAGAATATAATAAAATTGCATCAAAAGTTGAAAATGCAAATTATTATCGAAATCAAGTTATTCATAATTATATATATAAAGGGCCTGAAATTGAATGGAATGCTAGAAGATTGTTAAATAAATTTAATAACTTTGAAGATTTGATTGCTTTATTACCTGATAAAGGGAAAATCCTAATTCCGGAATGTGGAAATGGAGTTTTTGCATTAATGTGTTCATTAGTAAAGAAAGATTTGGAAATAGTAGCAACAGACAGAGATGAAGATAAAATTGATTTAGCTAAAAATTGCATCTCAGTTCCTAAAAATCTTAAATATATTAGAGATATTCATAATGAAAAGTATGATGATTATGATATAATAGTATCTATAAATCCAAGTATTATAGATTTACAAAATGAAGTTTATGGGATGTCAAATAAAATTTTTATTTTGGTGGAAAAATTTGTTGACGGCTGCATTGATAATGAGATATTGAGGAAATATAAACTAATTGAAACAAATCAAACAAAAGTGAAAATATTGGAAAGTAATGGGGAAATTTGATGTAGTAATAGTTGGTTCGGGTTTAGGAGGTCTGTTGTGTGGTTATATACTTGGAAAGGCAGGATATAAAGTTATTATTCTTGAAAAAAATAATCAAACTGGAGGGTGTTTGCAAACTTTTTATCATGCAAAAGAAAAGTTTGATACTGGAATGCATTATATTGGTAGTGCTGCTCCTGGGCAAGTTATGAATAGATTCTTTAATTATTTCTCTCTTTTGGATGATGTAAAACTTCGTAAATTGGATGAGAATGCCTTTGATATTTTTTCGATTAATAATAAACATTATAAATATGCAATGGGATTTGATAGATATGTTGAAGGGCTTGTTGCTGATTTTCCCTCTGAAAGACAAAATATCGAAAAATATGTTGAAAAAATTAACATGATTGCCAGTCAATCTCCTTTATATAATCTTGAAGAAGTAAATAATCATGTATTTCTAAATATTGAATCGGTAAAATCCAGTGTAAATGAATTTGTTGAGTCTATTACTGATAATCCTGAATTAAGAAATGTCCTTGTTGGTAATTTGCCTTTATATGCCGGAATTGCTGATGTGACCCCTCTGTATATTCATGCCCTTATTAATAAATTTTATATCCAAAGTTCTTATAGAATTGTTGGGGGAAGCGATAGTATTGTTAAATCTCTTGAAAAATCTATCAAAAGTTTTGGTGGTGAAATATACTCTAATGCTGAAGTTGTTGAGTTTATTTGTGATACCGAAAAAGTCGTATCTGTTTCTTTAAAAAATGGTGAGCTAATTGAAGGGAAAAATTTTATCTCAAATATTCATCCATATGCTATTGTAAATAAATTGCATACCCCACTTATCAGAAGAGCATATAAACAACGCATTACTCAATTGTCAAATACTATTTCAAATTTTACTGTGTACATTAAATTTAAACCAAAGACAGTAAAATACTTGAATTCTAATTTCTATTATTATGCTAAAGATGTTTGGGGATGTGAAAATTATAATGAGGAAAATTGGCCTTTAAATTATTTATTTATGCATCAAGCCCCTGTGGATGGCTCTGATTATGCGGCAAGTGCAATTTTAATAGGTTATATGCATATTGATGATGTGAAGCAGTGGAAAGATACATATATAAATATGAGAGGAGAGAACTATCAACAATTTAAACAACAAAAATCAAAAATATTATTGAACTCTTTAGAAAAAAGTTTTCCGGGAATTCAATCAAAAATCGAATCTTATACTAGCTCAACTCCATTAACATACAGAGATTATACTGCTACAAAAGATGGTTCAATGTATGGCGTTTTGAGAGATAAAAATTTCCCAATGCAAACATTGGTTTCGCAAAGAACACGTATTCCAAATCTATTTATGACTGGTCAAAATATCAATTCTCATGGGATATTGGGTGTTACAATAGGTGCAATTATTACTTGTTCAGAATTTTTGGATATAAATAAAATTATTAACGATATAAAAAAAGCATAAATGGTAAAATCTTGTGTGATAATAGGAGGTGGATTAGGAGGTTTGGTGACAGCTTGTTTGCTCGCTGAAGAAGGATGCAAAGTAACTGTTCTTGAAAAGCATAATGTTATAGGTGGTGGATTGCATTGTTTTAAGAAGCACGGTGTACTTTTTGAAACCGGAATACATTATATAAGTGGTTTTCAGGAAGATGGAGTGTTGAGAAAAATATTTCAATATCTTAAAATATTTGATAAGCTGAATATTAAAGATTTAGACAAAAATGCGTTTGATATTGTGCATTTTGAATCTGATAATCAAAAATACTATATGGGAGTTGGAAAAGAAAATCACATTGCTTTGTTGGTTGAAAAGTTTCCTTCTGAAAAAGAAAACATTCGTAAGTATATTAATGCAATATATGAAATGTCTAAAGGAGTTCCATTATATAACTTAAAAACAGAGAACATTGATCCTGCATATTTTAATGAAAAGCTTTTAGTCTCTACGGGGGATTTTATAGAATCATTTACATCAAATAAGAAATTACAGGCGGTTTTAGCATGGAATAATGGTTTGTATGGGGGTGAAAAGTATACAACCCCAATTTATATTCATGCTTTAATTACAAAATTCTATATCGAAGGTGCCTCTCGTTTTGTTAATGGAAGTCAACAATTAGCTGATGCTATGACGGATTATATTCATGAAAGAGGAGGTACTGTTTTAACATCATCTGAAGTAACACAAATAAACGTTGAGGATAAAAAAATTATTGATGTTGTAACTTCTGATGGAAGAAAATATAATGGAGAATATTATATTTCAGATATTCATCCCGCTACATTATTTAATATTATTGATCCTGCAAAGATTCAACGATCATATAGAGAACGATTATCTAACATAGATAATACGTATTCAGTATTTACAGTATTTGTAGTATTTAAACCAAATACATTTAAATTTTTGAATAGTGTTTATTATTATTATAATGATTATGATGAAGTTTGGAGTTGTGTTTCTTATTTAGAGGAGAATTTTCCTCCAGGTTTTATGTTGCTTACTCCTCCTAAAACAAATCAGGGTGAATATGCCGAAAAAGCCATAATTAATTGTATGATAAAGTTTGATAGAGTTAAAGAGTGGCAACATACAAGTTTGGGAAAGAGAGAACAATCATATTTAGAATTTAAAAATAATTATCAGAATAAAATACTTGAAAAAGTTAATACGGTTTTTGATGGATTTATTGATTCTATAGATCATGTTTTTAGTGCAACACCATTAACAGTTAGGGATTATCTTGGAACAAAAGATGGTTCTTTGTATGGATACAAAAAGGATTGTAATGATATTGTAAAGTCACGAATAATGCCTACAACAAAGCTAAAAAATTTATTGTTAACCGGGCAAAATTTAAATTTACATGGAATTTTGGGAGTTCCTTTAAGCTCTATTGTTACTGCCGGTGTATTATTTGGACAAGAAAATATTGTTAATAAAATAAATGAAACTAAATTTGTAAAATAAATACTTTATAATATGATTTTTAAATTAATATATCCAAAATGGAAAAAGTTAGAGGGACAGACAACGTTTAATTTGCCGCCTCATGGACCTGTTGTTATGGCAGCATCATTGCCTTCATATGTTGAAGTCTCTTTTGTTGATGAGAATGTTGAAGAATTAAACTATGATGATGAATGCGATTTTGTTGGAATCTCTATGATGTTAAGTACTCAGGTAAAAAGAGCTTGGGAAATTGCAAAAGAGTATCGTAAAAGAGGCAAAAAAGTTATTTTTGGCGGAATTTCAACAATGCTTCATGCGGAGGAAACTATTGAATATGCTGATTCAATTTTTCTTGGTGAGAGTGAAGGTAAAATGGAAGAGGTTTTTAATGATTTTAGAAAAGGATCGCTCAAAAAAGTATATAATCACATGAATAATCGTCCACCTATTGAGTTGGTAGGACCTGCACGACGTGATTTATTAAAGCGTGATTTATATAATCATAAAGGAGTACAAATGGTCGATTTATGTCATGCATCAAGAGGATGGGGATGTAGTTGTTATCCTTGTGCTGTTTCATATTTAGGTGGAAGACAGTTTCGCCCAAGACCAATAGATAAAGTTCTAGAAGAATTAGAAACAATTGAAAACAATCGTTTGTTTATTGTAGATAACTCATTGGCACAAAGCACAGAGTGGGAGATGGATTTATTTAGAAATATGATTCCAATGAAGAAAAAATGGATGAGCCACACTATTGAGGATGATCCAAAAGTACTTGATCTTGCCGCACAAGCAGGTGCTTGGTATGTTTATCAAGCAGTATTTGATACCTCCGACTATATAAAGGAACGAATAAAACGTTATCATGACCATGGAATTGGGGTAGAAGGAACTATACTTCTCGGTTTGGATAATCAGAGCGAAGATGATATAAAAAGACTTATAGATTTCTTACTTGAAATAGATCTTGACCTAGCCGAATTTACTGTATTGACACCTTTCCCTCATACTAAAGTTTATGACGATCTTAAAAGGCAAAATAGAATTTTTGATACAGACTGGAATAATTATAATGCTGATACTGTTGTTTACCAACCAGCTCAAATGAGTCCGGAACGATTACATGAGTTGTATAGATATGCTTGGGATACTTTTTATAAAGATGAAACACAGGAACAAAAAATGTTTAAATTATTTACTAAGGTTGTAATGCGTGAGATGGAAGATAATACTTATAAACCGAGAAATCGAAAATTGGCTGACCAATCTTTTGGAAAAAAGGTTCATAGAAATATTAATTAGTCCTTTGTTATGAAAACTCAGAAAAAAGATATAGATATCATTTTTAATTTTAATGGATTGTGGGATTTGCCATCAAAATGTGGATTAAAGATTTATTATAAATTGAATAGTACTATTGTTATTGTAACAGAATTATATAAAGAAAATCCCGGAACATCAATTACAGATGTTTCTGCTTCTCTGGCAATGCAAATATGCGAAAAGTATAATATAGACTTGTCAGAAATTGTGTATATTGAAAGTAGTCCTGAATCCAATTCAAAACTATCATTCTATCGAGAAAAAAATTATAAGGTTAATTTCGAAATTGATGGAGATAAATTGATTAATCCAACTTATAAAGAGTTATCTAAGGATGATTTATTAAACATATTGTAATTGTGATATTTTCAAATGAAAGTAATGAAGAATAATAGTCCTAGATATTTTAAAATTAATAGATTAATTCTTAATGTTGGAGTTGATATATGTTCTTTGTTTTATTGGATAATTCAAAAGTTGACGAAGGATGGAATATATAATTTGTGGGAAAATGTAGAATTAGTTAATGATAATAAAGCCAAACTCATTTATTTTAAACCTGACGAAAAATTATACACTGGGGTTAGTGTTATAGTTTGTCCAGGGGGAAGCTATTATCATTTAGGTATGAATCATGAAGGATATCAAGTTGCTAAATGGTTAAATTCAAAAGGCATTTCTGCTTTTGTTCTTAAATATAGAACTGCCAGAAATTTATGGAAACATCCTGCTATGATACAGGATTTGCAAAGATCAATACAATATGTTAGAGAAAATGCAATTGATTATAAAATAAAGCAAAATTCAATAGGAGTAATGGGGTTTTCAGCTGGTGGTCATTTAGCTGGTATGGCTTCTCTGTATTATGACGAGAACTTTATGCAAAGTTTGGATGTAATTCCTAAAGTGTCTTTAAAACCTGATTTTACAATATTGGTTTATCCGGTTGTTACAATGAATGAAAATATAGTGCATGCAAAGTCTAAAATGAATCTATTAGGAGATTCAAAAGATGTTTCCATTTTAGATAAATTCTCATTAGAAAAAAACACTTTTAAAGATATGCCTCAAACTTTAATTGTTCATGCAAAAGATGATTCTGTAGTTAATTGTGAAAATAGTTTACAATTATCTTTGAGTATCGATAAAGTACAGGGGAATTCGAAACTAGTACTTTTTGAAAAAGGAGGACATGGCTTTGGCTTTAGAAAAGTTAGAAAGTCGGCAATGAAATTGAAATTAATTATTGAAGAGTGGATGTCTGATATTGACTTTTTGAACAAAAATAGTAATTTGTAAAATGACAGATAGTAGAGGCTTTGTTCCAGATATTGAAAAAGAAAGTCCTGAAATTATTAAACAATTTCAAGAAAAGAAATTAGCAGAGGTTTTGGATTATGTTAACAAGAAATCGCCTTTTTATAAAAAATTATTTCAAAATAATAATATTGATGTTTCTAAAATTAAGCGATTAGAAGATTTGAAATATATTCCTTGTACTAATAAAAACGATTTACAGAAATATAATAATGATTTTCATTGTGTTTCTAAAGATCAAATTATTGATTATATAACAACTTCAGGAACTTTGGGTGATCCGGTAACTTTTGCAATGACTGATAATGACTTGGATCGTTTAGCTTATAACGAAGCAATATCTTTTGCATGTGCAGGTGGACATAAAGGTGAAATATATCAACTTATGACCACAATAGACAAAAGATTTATGGCAGGCTTAGCATATTTTCTAGGAATAAGACGTTTGGGGGCGAGTATTATTAGAGTTGGCAATGGAATACCAGAATTACAGTGGGATACTATAAATAGAATTTCACCAGATGCTATTGTCGTTGTTCCTTCATTTATTTTGAAAATAATTAAGTATGCCGAAGAAAATGGTATTGATTATAGAAATTCAAGTATTAAAAGAGCCATTTGTATAGGAGAAAATCTTAGAGAGCAGGATTTTTCATTAAATCTCTTAGGAAGAAAAATAAAGGAAAAGTGGGATATTGAGTTGTATTCGACTTATGCTTCAACTGAAATGGCTACAAGTTTTACTGAGTGTCAAGAGAGACATGGTGGTCATCATCATCCGGAGTTGATTATTACAGAACTTTTAGATGAAACCGGAAAACCTGTTAAAGAAGGAGAAGCAGGTGAATTAACTATTACAACAATAGGTGTAGAGGCAATGCCTTTGGTTAGGTTTCGTACTGGGGATATAGCACGTTTTTATAATGAACCATGTGCTTGTGGACGTAATTCAAAACGAATTAGTCCTATTATTGGGCGTAAAAATCAGATGATTAAATATAAAGGAACAACATTATATCCAACTGCAATTTTTGATGTTCTTGATAATATTGATTATATTGAAAATTATTATGTCGAAATAAATACTGATGATAATGGTAATGATGATATTCTGATACTTGTTCAGACAGAACATGCTTATCATATTGATGAAACATATTTTCGTAAAGAATTGAAGGATCGTTTTAGAGCAAAACTTAGAGTGGCTCCAAAAGTTAAGCTTATGGATAAAACTGAAATTAAAAAAGTATGTGCTCCCGAAATAAAGCGTAAACCTGTAAAGTTTGTAGATAAACGTAAAAAAATTAACCATGACTAAAGACAGATTTGACGATTTAAGACCTTATTACGATGAGGAAATTAATGCAGCAATGTGTAGGATTGCGGATAATCCTCTTTTTCCTAAAGTGGCAGAGTTTTTATATCCTGATAAAAATCTTGAGGATGTGAAAAATATGATTCGGGGCATTAAAGATACTGATGGGTTCCAGATTTATGTTATGTATCATACAATGTCTGAAATTATTAAAAAGACAATCGATAATTTCACTTTTGGAGGTCTTGATAATTTAGATAGAAATAAAGCTTATATATTTGTCTCAAATCATAGAGATATTCTTTTGGATTCTGCTCTTTTACAAGTTATTCTTTTTGATAATAAATTTAGAACTTCTGAAATTACTTTTGGAAGTAATCTAATGACTTCTGAATTTATTGTTGATATTGGCAAATCAAATAAAATGTTTAAAGTAATTAGGGGGGGGAATCCTAGAGATTTTTATAAAAATTCTTTAAGACTATCGCAATATATCAGATATGTAATTTCTGAAAGAAAAGAGTCTGTTTGGATTGCTCAACGTAATGGGCGTACAAAAGATGGTAATGATCAAACCGATCAGGGGCTTGTGAAAATGTTTGCTATGAGTAGTAAGAATAAGATTCCTGAAAATCTTGCAGAACTAAATATTGTTCCTGTGTCAGTCTCTTATCAATGGGAAACATGTGATCTTGCTAAAGTAAAAGAAATATATATTGCTCGGAGAGAAAAATATGTAAAAGAGCCTAGTGAAGACCTTCATAGTATTATAAATGGGATTACTCAATATAAAGGCAATGTACATATCGAAATTTCAAAACCATTGAGTATTAAAGAATTGAACCAGTGTAATGATTGCAAGAAAAATGAATTATTTAGTTGGGCTACTGAGCTAATAGACAAGAGAATAAATAAACATTTTAAGTTATGGGATAATAATTTTATAGCTTATGACATTGAAAATGGGACTAAAGCTTATATGGATAAAAAGTATTCAAAAGAATCCTATGAATATTTTATTCAAAATATGAAACAGAAGTTGAGTAAATTAGAAGGAGATGCTAAGGAACTTGAACAAATTTATTTGGGTTTATATTCAAATCCTTTGAAGAATATGTTAAGATAAGGCTTTTCTTTATTTTAATGTAGAATTCATAACTTCAAGAAAGCTTTGAAGAGATTTATATGCTTCTGATAATGAAGAGGAATATCTTTCGATTTTACCATTGCAATTCTCGATAATTTCTTTCTTTTTCTTTCTTTTTAATTCATCGTTTTGTTCAGCATTTTGTTTCTCTTTTTGTGCTGTTTCTAAAGCAAGTTTCCTCTCGGTCATGCTTATAGTACTTGTTTTTGTCCCATAACCTTGGTATGTTTCTGTTATCTTAAAGTCACTAATTATATAAGAAACTTGATTATCCAAAACGTCTAGAGTTAGAATGAATTGAACAGTTTCATTAAAAGCTCCTGCAAAAATATTGTATGATGATTTTCCTTGTATATCGCCACTAATAATAATATTTCCTTTTTCTGTGTTTTCGAGTGCTATGGTTTGTTTGTTGCTTATTGCCCAAACTTTTATTTTATCAAATAGATCTTCTTTATTATATGAACTTTCAATATTTCCCAAAAATTCTATTTCTCCTTCTTTGTTAGTAGGGAATTTGAAATCTTGAGAATTACTATTGATTGTGAAAATAAGTGAGATTATAAAAAAAATGATTCCTGACTTAATCATATACATAATGTTTATTTTATACAAAAATAAAATATTTATTTCAATAAAAGTTATGATTTTTAAGTAAATTCAGGGTAAACTATTATGATTTTTTTTTAAAACTATATTTAAATTTGAAAGGAAATTCTTAAAAAGTGTGTTTTGTCATTATTTATCTAATTTGCATTGCGTTTTATATTAAAAATATGCTTATCTTTGGTTTGAAAATTTATTAATTTACTAATTAAATGTTATAACTATGAAAAAAATATTTTTATCTTTTTTAATGATTTTAGTTTTTGGATTGCTCTCTTTTTCACAGGTAACAAAGGCTGATGTTACTAAAATGATGAATGAAATTGGAATTACTTCTGATAATATAGAAAAATTGTATGTGTATAATACTCAGGTGTTTTATACAGACGGAACTTATACTAGATCATATTCAACTTATTCTGAAGAGAATGGAGAATATACTAATTCAGTTGGGATATATGATAGTGGAATTGTATTGATGTCAAAGAAAAATGGTGAAGATTATTCACGTTATATTTATCCATATACTTCGATTAGTTATATAGAAATGACTAAAACTGGATTGTGGATTTATTTAAAACAATAAATGTTTATGATGAAAAATTTATTAGGCTCACTTTTGTGGGCCTTTTTTATTTTCTTTAACATTCATTATGAGTTGATTAACACAATGTTTTTAAGTTTTGACATATCTTTGAAGGAACAAAAACAAATTAAAATGAAAAATATATTCTTACTTAGTGCATTTATCTTTTTAGGATATTTTATTCAGGCACAGGACTCGAAATTGTATAAAGAAGTAATAAATGAATTAGGACAGGATAAATACTATGGTCGAGCATATTATAAGAATGGAGACGAAAATGCTGCTAAATACATTGCCAAAATTTTTGAAAATGTTGGAGCAAAAACTTATAATGGTTCATATTTTCAAGAATTTTCTTTTCCTGTCAATGTATTTCATGGCAAAATGAAAATGAGTGTAGATGGACAAAGATTGATTCCAAGTAAGGATTTCGTTATGCGGGAATTCTCATCAGGTATTAAAGGAGAATTTGAATTATATTATATAGATACCATAAATTATGATCCTGAAAGAATTATGTCAGAAATTCAATCTGAAAAAAATAAGGATAAAATTGTTGTTGTAGATATGAATTTTATGCGTACTCATAGTAAAGAAATAGGAGGAATTTATAAGAGTGAAGTCCCAGGTATAATTTTACGTTTTGATCATTCATTAAAGTTTTACAAAGCATATAGCTCTTTTAGCTTGCCCATTGGAATTATTTGGGTTAGTCCTGATTTTCCCGATAATGCTAAAAAAGTTAAGTTAAACATTGAAAGTAATATGATTGAGAATCATATTGCAAATAATGTAGTTTCTTATGTTCAAGGATCTGAAATTGCTGATTCATTTTATGTTTTTACTGCTCATTATGATCATATAGGAATGCTAGGTAAAAAGACTGTTTTTCCTGGCGCTAATGATAATGCAAGCGGAGTAGCTATGCTAGTATCTTTATCTGAGCATTTCGCAAAACCTGAAAATCAACCAAAATACTCTATGCTTTTTCTTGCAGTGGCAGGAGAGGAGGCTGGTTTGTTAGGCTCTAAATATTTTGCAGAAAATCCATTAATAAACTTAGAACAAGTAAAATTTGTTATTAATTTTGATATGATTGCTGACAATTCTGATGATATATATTGTGAAATTAGTGAGAATGGTCAAAGAGGATTAGATTTGTTTAATCAAATTAATGAAAATAAGGCTTATTTTACAAAACTGGATCAGGGAGAACTAAAAGGGAATAGCGATCATTTTTCTTTTGCTGAAAAAGGCGTACCTGCAATTTGTTTCTTGATGAAAGGCGATGGATTTGAGATATATCATACACCAAAAGATAATCTTGAAAATATTTATCTAGAGAATTTCCCTAAACTATTTAAATTAGTTTATGAGTTTATTGAGAAGTATTAGAAATAATTTAAACATTATGTAATAGTTTTATAATATTATTCTCACAATTAGTGTCAAATGATTTTATTATCTTTATTTTATTGGGGTCACGCTTTTTCATTCCATTATAATAATATTTATCGTAATATTCCAGACAAATTAGGGCTACATTATAAAAATCTTGTTTGTTAAGTAATTGGAGTGCTTTATTTGTTCGTTCATTACCTAGTCTTTTTGATATCCGTTTAATTGAGTTTGCTAAAAGCTCTGTCTGTCCGGTACAATAATCTTCAATTAAGTGTAAGGCTCTTTTTTCTTTTGGAATATCGAGGAAAAATAAAGTAGATTCACGCATTTTGAGAAATAGATTTCTTTGTATAGAAACATGTCCTATATTATTGCTTTCATCCTCTAACCAAATAGGTTTTGAAATATCTAATTCTTTCCATTTCCAATATAAATCATTTTCAAATTGTTCAGGACTTGGTTGTGCTAAACAACCAATAGCCCCAAATGCAGAACCTTTATGATGAGCAATACCTTCGAGGTCTATTATCTGATGACCAAGTTCTTTAAGTCGTAATAAAATCGGAGTTTTTCCGCTACCCGTGTATCCTCCTAATATATAAAGCTTTGTGTTTTTAGCAAAACCTTCTAAAGCTAATTTTCGATATGCTTTGTATCCATCTTTAATGATTGCTGCACTGAATCCATTATTCTGTAGATGTTCGGCAAATGACCTACTTCTCATACCTCCTCGCCAACAATGAACTACTACTTCTAATTTTGGAGCAACATTTTTAGCTATACGAATAAAATCATTTAATTTAGGATTTACATATTTATACCCTAATTCAATTGCTTTTTCCTTTGATTGCTTTTTATATACAGTCCCGACATGTGCACGTTCTTGATTAGAAAACAATGGAATGTTTATTGCACTTGGAATATGACCTTTAGCAAATTCGGCTGGTGAACGGACATCAATTAACGGTAAGTGATTTTTATGTCCTATATATTCTTCAATATCCAGTTCTATTATCATGACTGTAAAATAAATACTTTAGATTAACAATCTAGCAATTTTTTTAATAATTAAGTTAACTCAATATAAACAGTCTATAATTATTTAAATAAAACTCTTTAATTGTTGGTATTTTTGCATAGTCTCATTTTCAAATGATGGATTATATAAAAGAGCAGAGGGATGTGTTAATGGATATACTTGTATACTGTCAAGTTTTAATAACTTTCCGTTAATGCTTTTAAAACCTAAATTTTGTATTGATGAGTCATTAGTGAATTTACTCAAAACAGTCCGAGTTGCATAATAACCCAGAGGGACAATAACATTTGGTTGCACTATTGCTATCTCTTCTTTTAAATAAGTATTGCATGCTTCTATCTCATCCCAATTTGGCTTTCGGTTTTTTGGTAGCATACATTTTACGAGATTTGTCATAAAGATCATTTTTCGATTAATGCTGGCAGTTTGGATTAATTTGTCAAATACTCCTCCTGAAGGTCCAATGAACATCCTATTTTGAATATTCTCTTTTGTCCCAGGAGATAGAGCTACGAACATTATTTTTGCATTAATATTTCCTTCACCAACTAATGCATGTTGTCTGGTTTCGGATAATCTACACATTTTACATGCTCTTATCTGATAATTTAAAACTTCTAACGATTCGCATCTTTCGATATCAGTAAATCTTTCCATTTCCTTGAAATAACGTCTTTAAAATTTATTATAATAATAATTTATTAGAAAAATACAAATTATTTTTATTAAAACATATTTATCAAAATGATTTATTCAAACTAATTTGCTTATTGTTAAGAAATAGTTTATTAAACTTTCAAAAATTCTTAAAAGTTCAATGTTTCATGAAAATAATATTCTACATTTGACATCATAATTAAAACTTGCGAATATGCTTATTAAATATAATTCAGCTATACTCGAATCATTAAGTATACATTTTGTTGGAAATAAAAATAATGATGAAAACTTAGTCCTTTCGAAAAAGGAAACAGAAATAAATAATGAACTTGCCGAAATATTGACAAGTTATACTTTCTCTGCCTTTAAATTTGACGAGCTTTTCCATTTTTATCATGAGTCGGAATTAGAACTTAATGAGGTTTTTACATATACTACTAAAATTTTTGATAATCCTGACGAATTGTATGAACAAAGTAGAAATTTGGCTATGCATCTTTATCGGCAAACTACGCATCCTAAAATAAAAGCTGGAGAATTTTATACAATATATTATCGTAATTGTATGATAAATGATGAAAAATGTGATGCAATTGGATTGTTTAAATCCGAAAATAAAGATACCCTATTTAAAATACATGAGAAAGATGAAACATTTCAATTAGAACAAATTAATGGTATAAACTTAAAAAAGCCTGATAAAGGATGCATTATATTTAATACAAATAAAGATGACGGATACATAGTCGCAATTGTTGATAATTCAAGTACCAGTAATGAAGCAATGTATTGGATTGATGAATTTTTGTCTATACAAAACTTAAAAGATGAATATTTTCAAACACAAAAGGTAATGTCGTTTTGTAAAAACTTTGTAGAAGAACAATTACCTGAAAAATATGAAATTAGTAGAGTAGATCAGGCAGATATGCTTAATAAATCCATTAAATACTTTAAAGAAAGTGAAATATTTGATGCAAATATGTTTGCAGATGAAGTTTTACCTCAGGAAGAATTAAAAGAAGATTTTAAAAAATTTACAAATGATTGTCAGAAAGAATTTGAAGTCGATTTATCAGATAGTTTTGAAATTTCAAATTCCGCAGTTAAAAAACAAGCCAGATATTTTAAAAGTGTAATAAAACTTGATAAAAATTTTCATATTTATGTTCATGGTAAACGAGATTTTATTGAAAAAGGAATTGATAGTTCTAATGGATTAAACTATTACAAACTTTATTTTGAAAATGAAGAGTAAATAAATGAGATTTAATAATCAATAA
>CAYUWD010000038.1:0-27482 GCA_964448235.1 uncultured Bacteroidales bacterium
ATCGTACCGAGTTCCCCTTTCTGATCCGTTCTTTTCGTTGGTAAGCTTAGTAATCTTGGCATTGACTAACTTAATTGAGTCATTCATCCTTTTTATTCCAGGAACTTCTTTTTCAGCATCTTCATAATAGTCAACAACTGATATTGACAAAATATCAACATTTTGCTTATTTGATATTTGAACACTATTTGCAATTGCTTGAGAGCTTATCTCTTTAATTTCAAGTATTCCACGACCTTTTGTAATATTTATGGATGTTTTCGCTTTAACTTCAGCACCATATAGATATACGGTTACTGCATCGATTTCTGCATTTGATGTCAAAACCTTCTGGCTATATACAATACTGGAAATCCAACATATTGATAAAATTAGGATTAGTTTTTTCATAAGTTCTATTTTTTTGGTTACTACTTTTGACTTTCTGATTGTAAATATAACCAAAATATATATATTAAACGCATAGAGTGTTTAAAGTATCATTAACTCTTGGTGTAAACCAGATATAACATGGTGAAACGATTAATAGTTTACAAAACTTTAAATGCAAGGAATGTATAAATCTTTTTTTGGATTAATACATAAAATTGGTAGTCCTTTTGTGTTTGAGATTATTGCTGTTTCCGGGAAACCAAATATTTTATGAATAAGATTTTCTTTTTTTGTTGTTAAAATAACCATCATAAATGCTTGATTATCTATTGCAAATTTTAAAGCTTGTTTATACAATCTCTCCCGACTGGATGGCAATGTAAAATTCTTATAAACAAGGTTGTATTTGTCAAAAAATTTGGTGGCGAAATATAAATTTTTCTTAATTTCAGATATGTCACTTTTTTTGTAAATAATATCGATTGCCGAAAGTAAGTTCTTAGCAAAATATGTAATCCAACCTGTCTTTTCTTTCATTTCTTTAACTACTCCGAGTGGCAATAATATTTTCTTTTTGTGATCTGGAACAGGTGTATTCTTTTGAATTACAAAGTATGGCATTCTGGCTTTTCTAATAATTTTTATTGCTGAGGCTCCGGATAAATATTGTGGATCATTTTTTCCATGTGTTCCTAATACTACCATAAAAGCATCTCTTCTTTCAGCCTCAGAATTTATAATTGTACAAGTACAACCTTCTTCAACATAAAAGTCGGTTATAATGTTATAGTCATTATTAATCATTTCTGATAAATTGTGAAGTGCTTTTTTTGCATCTTCTTTTGCTGTAGCTTTATCAAAATAATTGTATGTGTTTTCATTAAAAACATGTATAAGATGAATTCTGCGCTTAAATTTTTTTGCTAGAAAAATTGCCCATTGTACACTTTTTTCACCTACTTCTGTAAAGTCTGTGTAAACTAAAATATTCTGAACTTTTTTATCTTTCATTTGTTTTACTATATTGCGAAAATAAATAAAATTATTAACAACTAAAATTAAAAAATAGAATAATAATGAAACCTAAAGTTTTAGACATTAATGATGATGTAAAATGGATTGGAATTCTTGATTTTGATATTAAGACATTTGATATTGTAATGGAAACTAAATATGGAACCACATACAATTCATATTTCGTTAATGCGGAGAAAAAAACTATTGTAGAAACAGCAAAAGAAAAATTTAGTGATGAATATCTGGCAAAAATAAAATTAGTTACTAACCCAGAAGAAATTGCTTATATTGTGCTCAATCATACAGAACCTGATCATTCGGGTAGTTTAAAAAAATTGTTAGAAATTGCTCCTAATGCAACAGTTGTTGGTAGTGGTCAAGCTATTAAGTATCTACAAGATATGCACGAGATCAATTTTAAACATCTTATTGTAAAAGATGGAGATGAAATTAATTTAGGTAACAAAACTTTAAGAATTATTGGAGCTCCGAATTTACATTGGCCCGATTCAATTTATTCATATTTAGTTGAAGATAAAATCTTATTTACATGTGATTCTTTTGGTGCGCATTATTGTTCAAATGAGATGTTTAATGATCTTGTTAATAAGAAGGAATATGATGATTCTTTTAAATATTACTTTGATGTAATTTTAAAGCCTTATAGTAAATTTCTACTTAAAGCAATTGATAAGATTAGACCTTTGGATATAAATGTTATTGCTCCTGGTCATGGACCATTATTAAGGTCTAAACATAAAGATATTGTTGATTTAAGTGAAAAGTATGCAAAAGACTATTTAGGACAAAACAATCATACAAAAAAGAAAGCCCTTGTAACATATGTTTCAGCATATGGTTATACTGGCGAAATGTCTCAAGCTTTAGCTAAAGGGATAGAATCTGTAGGAAATATTGATGTGGAAGTTCTAGATATAGAAAATATAGATTTAGGTGAATTAGATTCTAAACTCGTTAATGTTGATGCTATTCTTGTTGGCAGTCCAACCATTAACCAAAATATCTTATTACCAGTATTTAAACTTTTTGCAGTAATAAGTCCCATAAGAGACAGAGGAAAACTTGCTGCTGCATTTGGATCTTTTGGATGGAGTGGGGAAGGTGTAAATATCATTGAATCCAATTTAAAATCTCTAAAATTAAAAGTTGTGGAATCTCCTGTTGCTATGAAATTCAGACCTGATTCTGAACAAAAAGATGACCTCTTTAAATTTGGACAAAATTTTGGGAAACAATTATTAAGCTAATTTCACATCTCTAATAATTGTTAACCAGCATTATTACCTTCGGTGAGGGCAAAAGCCGTTCATCGCTTTTTGTAATCAATATAAGTAATTACTTAATTATCAACTACTTGTATTATTTATTTAAAGTCATTAGCATACCCAAATTTAGCTTCGCTGAGCTCGTCCTACGTCCTCGGTTGGGGTGCTGATTGCGATTGTCTTTGTGCATCTACTGCGTTGCTAACTTATTGTAATACATTTGTATAACTGCAAAGTTAGACGCCTTGTATCTACACAAAGCTAATCGCATGAATAATTCAGGTTAATTGAGAATTAGTTAAAATTTCCTTTGTTTGCATTTATATTGTTATCATACGAAATTATATAATCATATAAATGTTCTGGTTTGATGTCTTTGGTTAAAATTTTATTGTTTTTATCTAGAATATATATTCTAGGAGTTTTATGAGCTCCATAATAAATTTCAATATTTGTATTGTTAGTTACGTCTATAGTATTAATCCAGGGTAATTTTTTTTCGGTTATAAAATGTTTCCATGCATTAATTTCTTTATTGTTGGTACATATAGATATTATCTGAATATTATCAGATTTATTATTTTCATATTTTAACTCTAATTGCTTAATAAAATCTTTACAAATCTCACATTCTGGTTCCCAAAACAATAGCACTTTATATTCTGAATCTATATTATATATTGATACTGGATTTTTAGCAGTGTCAACCAAATTTAAGTCTTTACCAATTAATCCAATAACATTGTATTGAATTCGTTCAATTTTGTATTTCATAACATCATAAGCCTGAGTACTTACCCAATCTGGTTTATTAACCATAAAGTAATTTCGATATAAATACACAAGTATTGCTTCTAAACGTAAATCAGCATGTTTTTCATATCTGGAGATTAGATAACTTAAAATATATTGATTATACTCATCTTTATTGATGGTTTTTGAAATTAAACTATCAATATCAGGATATACTTCATTTAATTTATTTGCCCTGACATCAAAAAAGTAGTAGCAATAATCACTTAGACTTTTATGAAATACAAATTCCGGAGTGTTTAACAAAGATGATTCATTAAAATCAACTCTATCAAGATAATGCTCTTTATAATAATTGTAATTTTTAGAAGGATTTGAATATTGTAGTGCAGAAATGCTATCCGGGACTTGAAATGGTTCAAGAAGGGTTAATATTTTATATAAAAATTTATTTGAATCACAATTTTTTTTGTAGTCTCTGTATATCTCAATTTGTTTATTATTTAAACTATCAATAATTTTATTAATGTATTTAACAGTATCTTTATGATAAGTCTTAAAAAACTCTAATTCTATTTCTAACTGCGATCTTTGTTTGTTTATTTTTGCTATTTCTTTTTGAATTTCAACAAAAGCTTGATATTGTTTGTCGCCTGTTATCTGAAGCTTTCCAAGAATGTCTTTTGTGTCCGTTTTAATCGTAAAGTTCTGATCATCGGATATTAAAAAGTCAAATCTCGTTTGAGGTGGAATGACAATAAAATAAACACCTGTTTCAAGAATTTCATCTTTTTGAAATTCAATAATATTGTTTTTTGCTATTATTGAATCGATTATTTCAAAGTCAGGTCCATGATGTTTACCGAAGAAAATATAATAATCAGGACAATTTTCAATTTCTATGCGTATGTTATAAGCGAATACAAATTGTTGAGCAATTATAAGTACGACAAATAATCCAAATTTTGTAACTTTAGCAGTAAACATATTTTGAATTAGACTTTTAATCCGACTTTTCACGTTCCTTTTTTGCTTTATCGAATTCTAATAGACTCTTAATATTATCAACGCCAATTCTTTTTCCAATAATAATTTTATCTTTATCTAAAACATATATTACAGGAGTGCTGTAGATATCATAAAAATCTCGAAATCTTGAATGAGGATATGGACCATCCCATATATTATACCAACCATCTTCATATAGATTTTTGGCATCAAGGAATTCGATCCATTCGTCTTTATCATATTGAGTATAAACTGTAAAGATTTTAACATTCATTGCTTTCAGGCTATCACGATAATAGTCCATTAACTTAGGGACTTCTTTTTTACAATGACCACAGTGTGGTTCATAAAAAACCAATACAGTATAATCAGCTTGAATAGAATGAAGATTATAATACTTATCATCAACTCCTTGCATTCTTTCAAGATTATATGCTATAGCGCCTAGTTTGGTAGGAGTTATTTTTTCAACACGTTCTGTAAGTTTAGACAAAAAAGTCGTATCAGCCCATGTTGCTAGTCCACTAAGATACCATTTTTCTGCAATATCAACAAAAACTGCATCATAACCCATTACTTTAGAAGTTTCAAAATAATGCAATAAATGTGAAGCTGTAAATTGAAACATTAAACTATCACCACCATCATATGTTCTTTTAATTATTGCATTTGCTTCTGGAAGTAATGAATCTACTAATGGGACAACCATTCTGTCAAAATAATAATTTAATTTTCCTTCATAAATAGGTGTACGTAAAAGACCATTTTCGGTAAAATCAATATAATCAAAATAATGAGATTTGAAGTATTTATATTGAAAAGTAGAATCTGTAATTACACCATTTTCATCTTTTGGTGGATCAGGAATTTCTATATCTTTCATTGCTTTCAAAATCTTACTAAAGAAAGTTTCAGGATTTTTCTCTATAATTTTATCCATATAAGCCACTCGTTCATCGTTAAGTTCTTTTAGTTTATCACTAACAAGTTTGCTTTCTTTTTCGTTATCCTTAACAGCTTCATATTCTTTATTAAGTTCTGTTCTGCTTTTTTGTATTTTAGCCATTTTTTTCTGATATTCATTAAAGAGTACGTTTTCTTTGCATCCTTTAATTTTCATATTTTCCACAAAATTTGCAGTATCAGTTTCAATAGAAAAGAATTTTTTGTCAGCTACTAAAACTTCAAAATAATTCATTCCTTTTGATGGCATTACAATTAAATATATTCCTTTATTCAATTCTTTGTCACCTTTAAAAATAGCATTTCCATTACTATCAATTTCTGTTGTATCTACAACATATTTTTTTTCTCCAAAGTGATGTCCCAGATATATAACAGTATCACTAATCCCATTGATTTTAACTTTAATTTCATACTCTTGAGCAAAAAGTAGACTTGCTAAAAATGAAAATAAAAGAGTAAATACAATTTTTCTCATAACTAAATTGATTTTTAAATTAAAAATTTATTCGCAAATTTAATAAAATTTGATGATAATATATTAATCAAATTCTTTGCCAATAATTTTTGTAACATAAATTTAAACGGATTTATTATAAAAACTATAATTATATTGCATACATTTGATATAAAAGATGTGTTTATTTATACTTAATGCTATTTAATGTTTTTATTCATGTACAATTAAAGCTAAATTTATCATTAATTTAGAAATTATCAACCCAACTTCTTCTTTTTGCAAGTTTTAAATCTTTTAGCATTGATGCTTTGACATTAATTTTAAACATATATGCTTTATGCAAACCAAAAGGGACAAGATGTAAACTAGCTTCCCAACAATGTAAATCTCTATAAACGTCAATAGTTGTATAAGTTGCCTTATTAAGAATAAAATCATAACCACTTCCAAAACTAATTTTCCATTTAGTAGTTAGATTAAAATCACCAGTTAGTCTGACAGATTGTGTAATTTTAGATTCATCGTATGGTTTAGAATAATTGAAGTTATACATAAATCTCACATTCCAGGGGATATTAAAATCGACATAATGCTCAGGATAACCATATAAAACTTCATATTCATTTTGAGGGATTTCCAGATTTGAATTTTTAGATGATCTTAATGAAAAGCTTGCTGAAACTTTTGCAATTGTCATACGAGCAAGTTGTTTGGTAGTATCAAATAGAAATCTGTTTACCCTAGCATATTGTCCATATTCATTTATATCAAAGTCATATGGATCAAATGTTGCACCAAATGTTAAATCTAAAAACTTTACTTTTGTCCTACCATTAACAGTTAATGGAGCCCAGTTTAAACTATCAGCAAGAATATTATAGTTTGTAGAAAAAATCAAAGATTCTAATAATTTTACTTTTTTGTCTGCTACAGTAGTGTCATTTATGTTACGTAATTTCATTTCAACATTATTGCCTATATTAAAATTTATAGAACCAGCTCCGCCTCTGGTTGGGCTACCAAAAGGAAGGTTTTGATAATATGCATAAACATTTCCTACTGTATCATATTGCCCTGTTGTATTGTTATAATATATTTGAGAATATTCTCCAAAATAATTGTATTTATCCTGTCCAAAATCTGGTTTGTATCTAAAACTAATATTAGGAGTGATTACATGCCTAATAGCTTTTAAATGACCTTTTTTAAAGTTAAACATTCCATATATTTGTGTTGACCAGTTAACTCCAGCACTATAATCCCAAACTCTTGAAAATTTTGTTAAATATTCACTAATAACTGTTCCTGTCGTATCTAATGAATCTTCATAACCCCAGTATTGATTAAGCTCTTTGAGATACCATCTTTCATTATAATTAAAACTAGGGGAAATAGTAGTATATTTCAAAAATTTAAAAGAAGTGCTAATAGGTATTTTATGATATATTCCATTTGAAATATTATCAAAATCAATATCAAAAAAAGTAGAGTCATTTTTAGTAACAATTCTGTTTGTAATGCTCATATTATATGAAACTCCTATTTTTTCATAAAATCTTGTTTTACCAACTTTGACACGTCTCTTTAATGGATATATTCTATTAACATTAAAAGTAACATCAGGTAAAGTTAAATTGATTTCTTGTGTAGAATTATTTTGATTTTGTCTTAAAGCAGCAGTAAGGCTAAATGGTGTTCCTGGCCAATTTTTACTATACGAAATGCTAGATGTTTTATTGGTTGACATATAGTTTGCTGCCGAATATGAATTATATTTATCGTATTGAGAACTACTGATGTTTACATTAACAGAAAATGTGGAATTTGGTCTTGCTTTTGGATCTTGATTAAATTTCCACTTTACAGAATATAAACTATTGCTTTTATAATTTGGTAATCCTTTATAACCAAGACTGTTTTTATTGTAAACGAGTAATAATTTGCCATTATATTTATATTTAACTTTATAGTTTGTTGACATGCTTAAGCCCCAGCTACCTTTTGAATAAATGTCACCTAAAAGTGTCATATCAACATAGTCATTAATTGCCCAATAATATCCTCCTTTTCTTAAAAAGAAGCCTCTATTAGCTTCTTCGCCAAATTCAGGAATAACAATTCCACTAGATCCACCCTTAGAATTTGGAAAGAAACCAAATGGAATTCCTAAAGGAGTGGGAATATCTTCAATTACTAAATATGCAGGACCACTAACAATTTTATCATTAGGAATAACTTTAGCTTTACTGATGCTAAAATAATAGTGTGGATGATCTAAATCACAAGTTGTAAATTTTCCATCTATCATGTGAATAGTCCCGTTTTCCTGTTTTTTTGTTTTGCCGCCATGTAAATAGCTACCTTCAAATTCTGAAGTAACTTCTTTAATTATTCCTTTTTTAGTTCTAAAATTATATCGTATTGTATCGGCTTCAAAATTCTCTTCATTATCTGTAAATAGAGGCTTGCCTAATACCTGACCAGTGCTATCTTCAACACCATGAGCATACACTTCATTTGTATTAAAGTCCATTTCAATAAAATCTGAAGTAAGGTTAATGCTTTCGTAAATTACTACTGCATTTCCGTATAAATATGCTTTTTGGCGAATAAAATCAAATAGTAATGAGTCTTCTGCATCATAATAAACAGGATAATCAAATGCCATGTTTGAGTTAGTTTTGGGCAAAGTAATAGAGTCTACTGTTTTTACGTTTTTTATAGTGTCATCAAGGAGATACGGAGGTTTTTCATACATAATGGTTGAATAATTATCAAAATCGTTAATACTTCTGGTATAAAGATTGCTATAAGCAAAAGCAGTATTAGTTAATAAACTAATCGCTGTTAATAACAGTATTAACAATTTATAAAATAGCGATATGAAAAATATATCTTTGTACAAAATAAAAAATTTGCCCAAAACTAATGAAAAAAACGTTTCGGAAGTAAAAACTGGTATGTTTATGATACAAAAAAATGTAATATTTTTTATAATTATTCTATTTGTTAATTTTATTGAGTGCAATTATATGAATGCTCAATCGGATAAAATTAGAACAGTAGTTATTGATCCCGGACATGGTGGTTCTGATCCTGGAGCAATTGGTAAAATTTCAAAAGAAAAAGATTTAGCTCTTGATATATCGTTAAAATTTGGGAAATTAATAGAAGAAAATTACGAAAATATTAATGTAATTTATACTCGTACAGATGATAGTTTTGTAGAATTATATAAACGTGCAAAAATTGCAAATGATAATAATGCTGATTTGTTTATTTGCATTCATATTAATGCTTCATCAAGTACTTCTCCTTATGGTTCAGAAACATTTGTGATGGGTTTACATGTAAATGATGCAAATTTAAAAGTAGCAAAGCTAGAGAACTCTGTTATACTTCAAGAAGATGATTATGAGGCTAAATACGAAGGTTTTGATCCTAATGATCCTGAAAATCATATTATTTTTAGCTTATTCCAAAATGCACATTTAAATCAAAGTTTATTTTTTGCAGATAAAGTTCAAACAAATTTACGCGAAGAAGTTAAAAGACATGACAGAGGTGTCAAACAAGCAGGATTTCTTGTTTTATGGAAAACAACCATGCCTGCAGTATTAGTCGAATTAGGTTTTATATCAAATAGAGAAGAAGAAAAATATCTTAATTCAGAAACGGGACAGGATGAATTAGCAGATGCTTTATTTGACGCTTTTACAGAATATAAAGCACATTATGAAAGTGACGATGATATTAACGATAATGTAATAGAAAATAATAATCAAAACACTTATGAAAATACAAATACTTCTAATATCTCAAACGACAATCAATCAGAAGCTTTAAATACAGAAAAAGGTATTTTTTTTAAAGTCCAAGTTATGACATCACAACAAAAAATTGAAATTAATTCAGAAAAATTTCAGTCTTATCAAAATGTTGATGTATATTTGCATAATGGAGTTTATAAATGTACAATTGGAAAAGAAACCGATTATACTAAAATTAAAGAACTTCATGAAAAATTAAAGACTGAGTTTGATGATTGTTTCGTAGTAGCATTTAAAAATGGCAATCGAATTCCGTTGAACCAGGCTAAGAGTGAACTGGGACAATAAGTATGCAAAAATCAAAAAGGAAGTACATATTATATGGTTTTATTGCCGTTGTAATTTTAGCATTAGCATATTGGGGATTTAATTTCCTAAGAGGTACTTCTTTATTTAAAAAATCATATTCTTATTATGTTTATTATGATCGGATAGAAGGTCTTAATGAATCAAGTCCTGTTACAGTTAATGGTTATAAAATTGGACAAGTATCAAAAATTGAATTTTTACCCGATCAAGATTGTAAACTATTAGTTACGCTTGAAATATCTAATGAATTTCTTTTGCCCGATTCTACTATAGCAAGAATATATAGTATGGATTTAATGGGTTCGAAAGGAGTTGAACTGCTATTTTCAAAAAGTCAAAATTATCATGAACCTAAGGATACTCTATTTGGCCAAGTTGAGCAAAGTTTAAAAGATCAGGTAAGTGTTCAGATGTTACCAGTTAAGAATCAAGCTGAAGACTTAATGAAGGAAATAGAAAAAGCTATTACCGTTATTTCATATATCTTTAATGAAGAAACTAGAGATAATTTAGAAAAAAGTTTTGAAAGTATTAAAACAACTATGATGTATCTCGAAAGTTCGGCTTATGGTCTTGATACTTTGTTTATTAAAGAGTCTGGAAAAATATCAAGAATACTTTCTAATGTTGAATTTATTACTCTAACTTTGAGAAATAATCATGAAGAAATTAATAATATTATTGGAAATCTTGCAGAATTTTCTGATACTTTAGTTGCTCTCGAAGTTTCTAAAATATTTATTGAAGCAAATCAAGCTATTGTTGATTTTAACGAAATTATGGATAAAGTCAATAGTGGAGAAGGTAGTCTTGGAAAACTACTAAATGATGATAAACTTGCTATTCAGCTTGAAAATGCTGCGATGAATCTTGACAAACTCCTTAAGGATCTTAGACTGAATCCTAAAAAATATGTTAACTTCAGTCTTATGAATATTGGTAGAACAGTTAATGTGTCTGATGAATCTGAATTAAGTGAAAAGGATAAACGTGTTTTAGAGCGAAAACAAAAAAAGGAAGAGAAAGAGTTCCAGAAAAATCTTAGAAAAGAAGAAAGACGAGAACAAAAAGAATCTGACAAATCAGATGTTTCTGACGATGCAGAGGATGTGTCAGATCTTTCTAATGCGGATATCAATTTTATGATTCAGATTAGAGCTGCTACTACACCTATAGAGTCTGATTCAGAAGAGCTTAAGGGGTATTCAGATGTAATTGAAGTTAAAGTAGGTAATAGATACAAATATTATATCTATCCTCATGCCGATGCATCATATACCGATTATTATCTAGGTCTTGCTTTAGAAGATTTCCCTGACGCATTTCCTGTTGCATTTGCTGATGGACAACCAATAACCTATTCCTACGGTGTAAGTTTGTTAGTATCAAAAGAAAAATAAATCAATATTAATTTTCTAACAATTTGAGTCTACAGCTGTTATTAATTGTAGAAAAATTCGTATTATTGTACAAGATAAAGATTACGATATGAAAAGATTATTTTTTATGATTGTAACTATAGCATTTGCTATGGTTAATTCATATGCCCAGTATCTTATGGGTGATTTTAATACATGGCAAGCAGAGGACTTGATGACCGAGTCTTATAGCTATTATTCGGTAACTGTAGATGTCGCTTCAGATTTACCGAGTGGACAGTTTTTAGTTGATCAGGCTGCAGATGACGTTGATACCTGGGGAGATGCTACTGATTCTTATTATCCGGTAGTCAATATGTCTGAAGGTCAAATGAGAGGAAGTATATCAGGAGATGTTCCAGTTACTTTTGCAATGAGCTTTACAGCCGGTAAATTCTATACTTTCCGACTGGAAGGCGACGAGACATGGTGGAACAGGAAGTTTGTAGTTATGGAAACTGACGCTATGCCTGTGGATATCTTAACTGTAAGTGATAATAGCCTGACAGAAAATGAAAATGATGTTACTGTTTCTATTACTTTGTCAGATATCTTATCAACACAGGAAACTGTTTATTTGAGATATACAACAGATTCATGGAGTACATCTTCAATTGTTGCATGTTCCGGTTCCGGTACAGATTATTCTGGAATAATACCAGGTCAAGTTGCTAGTACTAATGTTGAATATTATGTGTTTAGCTCTGCAATGGAATCAACATTTGTTAGTCTTTACCCTGATTTTTCAACTTTAAAAGGTAATAATAATAGTGGTAGTAATTTTACATATACAGTTACTTCATCATCAGGTTCTTTAACTGCAACACCAACAGGAGAAATGAACTCTACAAGTCTTGATGGAATGGTTTTGGATTTAGTTTTAACATCTGAGTCTTTTGTTGATGGGACATTTGAGCAAACAAACTTTACATTAAATAATGCTCCACCTGGTTTGACAATAAATGGAGTTTTATATTCCAGTCCTACTGAAGCTAATATTCAATTAGCATATACAGGGGACCCCATAATGACAGAGATAAATGATTTTAATATTACTATTGCAGCTGCCGAACTAGATGGTGCAACAGACCTTACCTCAAACAATATGACAATATATGCTGACGAAACAGATACTGAAAGTTTGTACGATGCAGCAGTCTTAACTTGGGAAGGCGGGGCTGAAGATGTTGAATATCTGGTAGATGATTTTGATGGACATGATTTTGGAACTCTAAATGCATCATCAAGTTTATACTTAAAATCAGGAAAAGATTATGTTTGGAAAGTAAGTGGTGGCGATATTGTTTCAGCAAAAATGTTTTACAGAATATACAAAGACGGTGATACCCCTGGAGCATTTGTTGAGCAGGTATTAGATTGGGAAAGCGAAACAGTTTCAAATGATACAACTTATCAGGTATGGTGGAATGACGCCCCTGACGAAACAAATTTGAACTTGCTTGAATCAGTAACAGCAGGTTTATATAATTTTGAAGTTTATTTTGAAGCTGAGAATGGTGAATCTGAAATATTGACCTTAAATAATGGTGGCTCAAATTATATCGCACAATTTACATATGAAGAAACTGCAGCTTTAACTGCAACACCAACAGGAGAAATGAATTCTACAAGTCTTGATGGAATGGTTTTGGATTTAGTTTTAACATCTGAGTCTTTTGTTGATGGGACATTTGAGCAAACAAACTTTACATTAAATAATGCTCCACCTGGTTTGACAATAAATGGAGTTTTATATTCCAGTCCTACTGAAGCTAATATTCAATTAGCATATACAGGGGACCCCATAATGACAGAGATAAATGATTTTAATATTACTATTGCAGCTGCCGAACTAGATGGTGCAACAGACCTTACCTCAAACAATATGACAATATATGCTGATGTTGAGCATGAAGGAATCTATTTATGTAAGGTTTCAATGTGGGAAGGTTCAGGAGATGACACTTGGTATGACGAAGTAGATTTTGACGGACATAACTTTGGTAGCTTTAATTCAGAAATGTCTCTTTATTTTAAAACAGGTCAGGTATTTTCATGGGAAGATAGTGAAGGAGAAATTGTTTCTGCAGCTATTAATTACAGAATTTATAAAGATGGAGACACTCCTGGAGCTTTTACGAATGTCGATTTACCATATTATTCCGAATGGGCTTCAGGTTCTAATACTGATAAGTTATGGTGGAACGATTCTCCTGATGAAATTGATATCAACTTATTAGATGGTGCTGAAGAAGGTACTTACTTTCTTGAGGTTTATTATGAAGCCGAAACTGGCGGTGGAGAAACAATATATATGAATAATGGAACTGCTAATTATATTGCTTCATTTACTTACACAACAAATCCAATATTAGTTGCAACACCAGCATCTTCAATGAATGAGGAAAATCTTGAAGGTATGGAAATTACCTTAAGTATAACTGAAGATAATTACGCTGATGCAATATTAGATGCAGGTAATTTTACATTAAATAATCCGCCAACAGGATTAGAAATCAGCGATGTTGTTTATGTGGGACCGTATGAAGCAACAGTCGTTCTTACATTTGATGGTACTGATTTCGATATAGATGTTACAGATTTTAGCGTTTCTGTTGCCGGAACTGAATTTAATGCCGAAATAGATTTAACATCAAATAATATGACAATAACTGCAATTGATGAAGATATAACTATATTTTCACACCTGTTAACTGCAGATGACTATCAAAGATATCTTGGTGATAATGGTTCATATTGGATAGATATGGAAATTGGTCAGCTTGAATGGGATGGAGCACAAATTGGATATGGAACATCATCGACTATACCTGATGATTGGGAGTGGTATAATGCCGAATGGTATGAAGACGGAGAAGATGAGAATAAAAGAGTCCATTCTTTTATTACAGTCCCAAATGAAGTGGGAACAGTTTATTACGCTGGTCGTGTTAGAAATACAGCTGAAGGTACCTGGTTTTATGCAAACTCTGCAGATTGGTCAGAATCAGATGCTCTGGATGCTGTTTATACAATAGAAATTTTAGAATTGCCACCAGTTACTTCAAGTTCTGCAAGTGGACTTGATGGCACAAGAATTAATATTGACTGGACTCCTGACCCAATGTTTACTAATGTTATGATAATTGCAAAAGCTACTGATGTAATAACAACTGACCCCGAACAGGGAACAACCTATGCCACAGGAGAGATTATTGATGGAGCAGAAGTTATATATAAAGGAAATGCTGGGAACTTTATTCATACAGGACTGGAAAACAATACAACTTATAATTATAATATCTATACTATAAATAATGATTATTATTCGATTTCAAATTCAACAAGTGCCGCTACAGATGATTCTGAAGGATGTACATTTACATTGGATTTAGGTGAAGATGTAAATGTTTGTGGAGGTAGTTCAGTTCTTTTAAATACCGGTTTAATAGTACAGCCTTTTGGTGATACCATTACAGTGTATTTTAATACTTCTGAGCATCCTGATTTTGCTGCATTAGATGTTGTTTATATGCATGCAGGAGTATATTTAGCCGGAGGCTCAACATGGGACTATGTTATCGGGAACTGGGGTGAAGATGACGGACTTGGACAAATGACTCAATTTGATGCAAATACCTGGATGATTTCGTTCAATCCTCTTGATTACTTCGGGTATCCTTCAGAAAGTGAATTGTTAGGTATAAATCTGGTCTTTAGAAATGATGATGGAACTCTGATTGCTCAAAATCCGGATACAGAGGAGGATTATTATATTGATATGAGTGTCACTCCTCCAGTTTCAAGCCATTCCACTCTTACAACTGATTTTGTTCAAACTGAGATTGAGAATGTTTTATGGAGTACGGAACACACAACTTCTTCAATTTCTGTTAGTATGGCCGGAGAATATTCTGTAATTGCAACAGATATTTATGGTTGTGTTGGAATGGATACAATTAATGTTGAATTACACGCAATTCCTTATGTAGAATTGGGCGAAGATCAAACAGTTTGTGGTGATTCAGAGGTAATACTTGATGCAGGCGAGTTTGAATCATACGAATGGAATGTTGATAGTATTACACAGACAATCACAGTTAGTGATCCGGGAGTATACATTGTTACTGTTACCGATATCTATGGTTGTACTGGTTTTGATGTTGTAAATATTGACCTTATCGACTTTCCAATTGCTGAATTTTCTTATGAATTAACTGGTGATTTTACAGTTGAATTTAGTGATTCATCTGAGAATGCCGATACATATTCATGGGATTTTGATGGTGATGAAGAAGAAGATAGTAATGTTGCAGGTGATGTATCATATACATATTCTGAACTAGGGCAATACGCTGTTACATTAACAGTTACCAATCAGTGTGGAGAGGATTCTTACAGTGAAATAATTTATATTCTTTCAGTTGAAGGAATAAATAAAATAAATACTCAGATATATCCAAATCCTGTTAGTAGCATTCTTACAATAGAATTTGATGAACAATATCAAGATGGCGAGTTAGAATTATATGATATTGCCGGAAAACTGATATTAAATCAAAAGATTGACAGTAAACGTATTAATATTGATGTAAACGAGTATAAATCCGGTTTATATTTGTTAAAAGCTATTGTTGATGGAAATCAAACAGAATATAAAATAATTATAAAATAAAACACATTATGAAGAAGACTTTATTAATACTGGTAAGTTTGTTAATTAGCGCTTTGTTATTTGCACAAACACCATGGACAGGAAGAACATATTGCAAAATTACATTGGATACGAAATTAATGAATAGCCCGTCATGTAGCCTTGGTGGTGGAAACGGTATAGCAGCTACCTGGGAAAAGGTTTATGCTCATCTGGGCCTATGTACTTGTAATATTGAATCTGATGAGAGAGATTGCTCGTCAGAAAGTGCGAATGAGGTATTTTGTTTATCTCAAATAACTCCATTTCAATCACTGGTATGGCAGCATGTTGTAGGTAATTGGGGCGAAATTGCTGAGGATGACGGAGTAGGTTTGATGGTAACAGAAGGTGATGGAGTATATTCAATTGAATTTATTATTGAAGATTATTTTAGTAGTGCAGATGTTAGTACTAATCTTGGTGAAACAAGTGCAGTTCCATCTATGCCATGGGATGTTAATTTAGGCGGTAAGCCATATACAATGGGTATGGTTTATAGAAATGCTGACGGGTCTTTATCTGGACGTGATGATTTTTGTAAAGATTTATTTTTAGTTGATATACTGGGTGATCCTACAGTGGTTCAGGGGTATGATGATTCAGGTACAGAGTATCCTGCAATAACTGTAGACATTCATGATGCAGGTATTGATGAAATTATGACATTAAGTGATAATACGATGATTTATCCTAATCCTGCAAATGAAGAGTTTCTTATTAATTTCAAACTTGTAAAAGGTGATACTGATGTTAAAATCAGAATATTTGATGCACAAGGGAAACTTATTTCAGAAGATATTTATGATTCACAAAATATAGGATGGTACAATCACAAAGTATCATCTGCAAGTTTTGAACCCGGTATTTATATGGTTCAGATAGCTCTTGATAATTATGTTGCACATACTGAAAGAGTACATATTATTAGATAATAGAAAAACGTAGATTATGTTTAAGAAAATATTACTTATCCTATCAGGATTGATTCTTTTTTTCAACCTGTCCAAAGCTCAGGTCTTAACTTGGGACCCCCTGTATCCAACGATTTATGATACAGTTACAATATATTACGATGCAACACAAGGTAATGGTGTACTTGCTGGTTTGGATGATACTGTTTATGCTCATACTGGAGTTTTATCAAATCTCAGTATTAATGAGAACGATTGGGAACATAAAATTGCAAATTGGGGAGAGGCTGATTCTATATTAGCTATGGATAATCTCGGTGGTGACATACATAAATTCAGATTTTATCCGAAGAGTTTTTATAGCATACATCAAAGCGAGACTATAACTGATTTATGTTTTGTTTTTAGGGATAAGGATGGAGATTTAGCCGGAAAGAATGCTGATGAAACAGATATATATTTGCCTTTATGGACGGATGACTTGTATGCAAGATTCACTGCTCCAACATCATTTCCAATGCGACCTGAATCCGGTGAAAGTTTTGATGTTACAGTTACTGCAAAAGCTGAAGGTATGATTAATGTCTTTCATGACGATGTTCTGATAGCTCAGGATTATGATTCTGTTTTCACAACGAATATAATTGCAGGAAGTACAGGAAAACATTGGATAAGATTTGAATATCAGTCAGGAGGTAATTCTGAGATCGATAGTTTGTTCTATTTAGTTCAGGAAGCTGTTACAGTTGAAGACCTTCCTGAAGGGATAGTTGATGGAATAAATATAATAGATGATAATACTGTAGTTTTTTGTTTAAATGCACCATGGAAAAGTCGTGTTTATATGATTGGTGATTTTAATGATTGGCAAATTGAACCCGAATATCAGTGTAAACGTACGCCAGATGGGGAAAGATGGTGGTGTAGAGTCGAGGGCTTGAGTCCAGATATGGAATATAGATTCCAGTATTTGGTCGATTTTGATATTAATATTGCTGACCCATACAGTAAAAAGCTTTTAGATCCTTTTAATGATACTGAAATTCATCAGGTGATTTATCCTGATTTGATTGATTATCCAACGGGAAAAGCTAGCGAAATGGTCGGTGTTTTCGAAACTAATGAGGAAGAATATCAGTGGCAGGTTACGGATTTTGAAAAACCTGACAGTAGAGACCTTGTCATTTATGAAATGCTTGTAAGAGACTGGCATATATGGCATTCTTATCAAACTGTTTTAGACTCAATAGATTATTTAGTTGGTCTTGGAATTAATGCAATAGAATTAATGCCTGTTAATGAATATGATGGCAATGATTCCTGGGGATATATGCCTGCATTTTTCTTTGCTCCTGATAAGTGCTACGGAACCTCAGATATGTTAAAACATTTTGTCGATGTTTGCCACGAAAATGGGATTGCTGTAATCATGGATATGGTTTTAAATCACGCTAGTGGACAGAATTCAATGGCTAGGCTATATTATAATAAAGAAAAAGGCCGTCCAACTTGGCAAAATCCTTGGTTTAATGAGTTAATTCCTCATCCATACGGTTATCATAATGATTTTGACCATGAAAGTCAGTATACTAAGAATTTTGTTGATTCAGTCTTGTCATATTGGATTACAGAATATCATATGGATGGTTATCGTCTCGATCTTTCCAAAGGTTTTACAAATACAGTAACAGTTGGATATGATGAAGAAGGTGATATCAATTGGACTGATGTTGGTGCCTGGGGTAATTATGATGTAGTTCGTGTTGATAATATTAAGAGATTGGCAAATGAAGTTTGGGCACGACATCCCGGTACTTACATGATATTAGAGCACCTTGCAGGCTTTGATGAAGAAAAGGCTCTTTCTGACCATGGTTTTATGTTATGGTGCGGTATGGCTGCAAATGAGCAGTTCTCACAAGCGGCCATGGGGTGGCCTGATAATTCAGATTTTAAATATGGAATTTCTTATCAGAACTATCAAGGGAATAGTCTTGGACAACACAATTTGGTAGGCTATATGGAAAGTCATGATGAAGAAAGACTGATGTATAAGTGCTATACTTATGGCAATATGAATGTAGAGGGTAGCGATACAGTATATTCGACACGAGATAAAGAAACCGCATTGGAAAGAATGGGACAGGTAGCTGCGTTTTTCTTTACAGTGCCCGGACCAAAAATGTTCTGGCAGTTTGGAGAAAGAGGGTATGATTATTCTATTAATTGGCCTGCGATTGAAGAACCGGGAGCTACTAGAACAGATAAAAAACCTCCTAGGTGGGATTATATGGAAGAAGGCGAAAGACAATATCTTTATAAAGTATATAGAGCACTTATTGACTTGAGAACAGGTTATAATATTTTCAGAACTTCAAATTATGAAATGAGTACATCTGCTTATGATAAACGAATAAGACTTTGGGATGATGGATATGTTGGTGGAGAAATGCAGGTTGTTGTAGTTGGGAACTTTAATGTTGTTAGTCAGTCAGTTTGGCCGGAATTTTCACATGAAGGAGAATGGTATGATTACTTTACAGGTGATACAATTACTATTGAATCTACAATGACTGAAGGACAAGGTTTTACATTTGATTATCAGCCCGGAGAATATCACATTTATACGGATATGCGTTTGGATATCCCTGATTTCACTCTTGATACTGCATCAAGTGAAGATGCTGTGCCTGGTATTGTTGGTGATATTTTTAATGCAACTGCTTATCCAAATCCATTTAATGATAAAATAACACTTGAATTCTCTCTAAGACAGTCAGAACAAGTTGAAATAGTATTTTATAATATCAATGGACAGTTAGTCGATAAACAGAAATATAAAGCAATTAAAGGACGAAATAAGTTTGATTATACTTTCTCTGATGATTTACCTGTGGGTAACTATATTTATATCATCAGAACAGATGATTCAGTTATAAAAGGAAAAATAATCAAACAATAATCAGGATAAAATACAAGTGATGAAAAGAAAACCAAGATTGAGTTTTTGGCAAATCTGGAACATGAGTTTCGGATTTTTGGGGATACAATTTGGATTTGCATTACAAAATGCTAATGCATCAAGGATATTACAGACTTTTGGTGCTGATGTACATCACTTATCATGGTTTTGGCTTGTTGCACCTATTACAGGGATGATAATTCAGCCAATTATAGGGCATATGAGTGATAGAACATGGAATCGTTTTGGTAGAAGACGCCCATATTTTCTTGTTGGAGCAATATTAACTTCTACAGCATTAATTCTAATGCCGAATGCCCCCAGCTTTGCAGGATATATTGCACCTATGTTTATTGGAGGAGGTTTGTTAATGATAATGGACGCTTCCATCAATATTTCAATGGAACCATTTAGAGCATTAGTCGGTGATAAGCTACCTGATGAACAGCATACATTAGGTTTTTCGATGCAAACCTTACTAATTGGTCTTGGAGCAATTATTGGCTCTTGGTTACCATATATTTTGACAAATTTGTTTGGTATTCCTAATGAAGCTGACCCTGGCATAGTTCCTACAAATGTTAAATGGTCTTTTTATATTGGTGCTGTTGTTTTAATATCGACAATAATTTGGACTGTTTCAACTACTAAAGAATATCCACCTGAGTATTATGATAGTGATGTAGATGAAGATAAACCAAAAGAGAAGTTCAAAATTCCAAAAACAATGTTACAGTTATTGGTAGTTCAGTTTTTTTCATGGTTTGCTTTGTTCTCGATGTGGGTGTTTACTACGCCTGCTATAGCTGAGAAGTTCTACGGAACTATTGATGCACAATCGGCAGCTTATCAGGAAGCAGGTGATTGGGTAGGAATTTTGTTTGGTATTTATAATGGTGTATCTGCGGTTATAGCTTTATCTCTACCTAAAATTGCTGCAAAATTTGGTCGAAGAACAACTCATGCAATTGCATTAAGTATAGGAGGTCTGTCTTTTTTATCTTTTGCTGTAATTCCTTCCGCAAATTTATTATGGATTCCTATGATAGGAGTAGGTATTGCATGGGGTAGTATATTAGCAATGCCTTACGCAATGTTAGCAAGTTCAATACCGGCTAAAAAAATGGGAATATTTATGGGCTTATTTAATATGTCAATTACAATCCCTCAAATTATAAATGGGATTTTTGGTGGAATGATTTTAAAATATTTCTTTAATGATGAACCAATAAAATCAATTTATATGGCTGGTGTGCTAATGCTATTGGGTGCCGGATCTACATTCTTTGTTAAAGAAGTAAATATTAATAAAAAATAAGATTAAATTATTTTTATTTGTGATGAATGTTTGTTTAAAGATATTTATAAATTAGTAAATTTGTGAAAAATTATGGAGAGATGCCGGAGTGGTCGAACGGGGCGGTCTCGAAAACCGTTGTCCGTCTTGGACGGACCCAGGGTTCGAATCCCTGTTTCTCCGCTGAGTAAATAAGCAAAATGATGTAAATGGTTTTACATCAAAATTAAATATATTTAGAAATTTGTAATTTGAGAAATAGCCTTATGACATTTCACCTCTTAATGATAAGGTTAATAGCTTTTCAATTTCTAGTTTAGAAAAACCTTTTCCAAGTAAAAACATTAGTTTCGTTACAGCAGCTTCGGTTGTTAAATCATTACCTCCTATAACACCAATTTGTTTTAACTTCTTACTTGTTGAGTATTTCCCTTGTTGTACCTTACCAACTGTACATTGAGTTACATTGAGGACAATAATTCCCTTTTTAATTGATTCTTCTAGAACCTTAATTATTTCTTCTTTTGTTGGTGCATTCCCAGAACCATAGGTTTCAAGAACTATCCCTTTTAAGTTTGGAGTTTCTATTATTGATTTTAACAATTTTGATTGAATGCCTGGGAATAGCTTTACAATAGCTATGTTATTACATAACTCAGTATGATGGATGAGAAAATCAATTTTTGTTTTATATAATTTGTCCTCTTCTATGTTTATATCAGTACCAACATGAGCAAGAAGCGGATAATTTGGTGAACGAAACGCATCAAAATTCTCTGCACTTATTTTTGTAGTTCTATTACCACGATATAAATTGTCTTCAAAGTATATACAAACTTCCTGAATTAGAGCCATTCCATTCTTTTGCATACATGCTAATTCAATAGAAGCAATAATGTTTTCACGACCATCTGTTCTTAATAATCCGAGTGGAAGCTGAGAGCCAGTTAAAATTACCGGTTTCGTTATGTTTTCTAACATAAAGCTTAAGGCAGAAGCAGTAAAAGCCATCGTATCTGATCCATGCAGAATAACAAATCCGTCATATTTATTGTAATTTTCTACAATAACATTGCTAAGTTCTTTCCAAAACTCGGTTCCGGCATCTGAAGAATCAATCAATGGGTCAAAGCTATATGAGTCAATTTTTGCCGGAAAACTTTCTAAAAGAGGTATGTAACTTTGAAGATTCTCAAAAGTGAAAGGTAGGAGAGTCCCATCATCATCCTTAATCATACCAATAGTTCCGCCTGTATAGATAATTAATATCTTTGGTTTTTTCATTTTGCATTTTTTAGTGATGCAAAACTATAAAAAATTATGTCTATTTAACTCCAGATATATAATTTCTGACCATTTTTGATAACCTAATGGTTTCATATGTCCATCTGTTGGCCAATAAAGGTCTTCGGCAGAATAATTCATTGAATTATTTTTAGTGCTAAAGTAATCGAGGAAATCAATTGTAGTAAATCTATCATCAGACTTTATTTCATTAACAAAATTACAAAATTTATCTGACGTATATTTCTTATTTTCAAATGAATATGAATCTGGAAAAACAAAAACAATTAGTTTGCAACTATTTTTAGAAGAAAACTTGTGAAATTTATCTATTTCACATTCAAGTTTTTTATATGCAGCATCTTGTAAATCATAATAAGTTTTATTATTGATGCATAGTTCGGGATGTTCGTATAGATTTAAAACAACAGCTCTAGTGATATAACTCCAGGAATAAAAGTAATAAAGTAAGGGCTGTTTCTTGAAGTATCTTGGATTATAAAAATCTGTTTTATTTCTACAAATGAAGTCGCTAATGTCATTTTCGGAAATACTTAATATTACAATATCTGCATCATAAATTTTATACAGATTTTTATACAATAAAAATGACATACTTGGGTCATGACCAGATATTCCGGCATTTATTACTTCATAATTTTGAGAACTATCATTAAGGCGTTTTCTTAAGAATTTTTGCCATGTGGAGTCTTGATTCGTACCAACACCTTCAGTATAAGAGTCTCCAAAAGTTAGGATAAGTTCTGAATTTGGATTTAAGATACTTGGTTCAACATCTCTTATTCCTAATGAATTATATTTGTGAATATACGAAAAATCATTAGTTCTAAAAGTGTAATTACTATTTTGAATGTGTGTTAAAATATTATCATTTTTAGTGCCGAAGTAATTATTTTTTAGTAAATCAAATCCATTTGTAAAAGGCGAAATATAAAATATACCGTAGTTTTGCTCGCTATATGATCTATATTTTTTTGTAAGGATTCTAATGCCGATATCTGCAATAATAATTGAAAAGATAATAATTACTATTTTAAATTTTAAGTTCTTGCGATTTTGTGAACATACATTTCTTTTAATAAGAATGATTACATAATAAGCAATAAAGCCAAACATTGAATAGAACAATATTGTACTTAAAATCCATGTTCTTCCCAAGAATAGCAACGCCAAATGAATTACTATTAATAATAGATAGATAACAAAGGCGACAATACCTAGATGTTTATTTATTTTTTTCAGCTTACCAGGGTTTACTAAAATCTATTTCTTTTTTCTCTTTTTTAATCCAGTATGTATGGTTATGTTTTCTTATTATACTCCTTTTTCTACTAAAAAGTTTCTGTAATAATGAAATTGGGAACAAAAAAAGATAGAAAATAGCACTTAATAGTATTTTACTTACTACAAAACCAAGTGCTTTTCCAAGACCTTGCCATAGATATGATATGATTTTTGCAATAAATGGAATAAGAGCAGATATAATAGCTATTCCTGCAGCGACATAGTACAGAATTTGTATTTCTTTCAGAAACCCAATGATAACTAAACCTCCTGTAATTACAAGGCAATCGGTAATATGTCTTTTTCTGTCTTTAATCATTAAAACAAGGTATATACAAATGGTGCAACACTGCTTGATCCTCCAAATATTATTAGAGCTCCAATTAGCAATAATACAATAATTATTGGAATCAGCCAGTATTTTCGCCTTTCCTTTAAGAAACCAAATATATCTCTAATAAATTCCATCTTAATCAGGTTTAAAGTTTTGTTTAAAATTAGTTTGATTGATATCTTGATCTTGTTTATGGAATACCAAATTATCCATTACAAGAACATCCATTTCTGTATTCATAAAGCATCGGAAGGCATCATCAGGTGTACATACTATTGGTTCTCCCCGAACATTAAAACTAGTATTTACGATAAGACCTGTCTTACTTAGTTTTTTGAATTCTGATATCAATTTATAGTATTTAGGGTTAGTTTCACAATTAACGGTTTGAATTCTCGCTGAAAAGTCACAATGTGTAATTGCAGGGACTTTAGATCTCTGAGTATAAAGTTTGTCCATTAAATTAAGAGACTCATAATTATCCGGTAGTTGCAGTCTGATATTTTCCTGTACATCTGCTACCAGAAGCATATAAGGAGAGGGGACATTTAGTTTAAAGTAAGTAGAATTGTCGTCCTCAAGTACTGAAGGAGCAAAAGGTCTAAATCCCTCACGATATTTTATTTTTAGGTTGAGTTTTTTTTGAGTTTCTGGATTTCTGGCATCTGCTAATATACTACGATTTCCTAGAGCTCTGGGACCAAATTCCATTCTTCCCTGAAACCATCCAACAACATTGTCATCAGCTATATATTTGGCAACTTTGGTATATAGCTCATCATCATCAAATGCAAAATATTTAGCATTATATTTTCTGGCAATTTTTAAAATTTCTTTCTCCGAAAATTCGGGTCCAAGATATGCTCCCTGCATTTTATCTTTTGGAGATGGGAGATATTCAACATTTTTATCAATATGAGCGTAAGCTAAGGCTGCACCAACAGCTCCACCGGCATCACCCGATGCAGGCTGGATGTATATATTTTTGAATATTTTTTGATCTAGTAGTTTTCCGTTTGCAACACAATTTAATGAAACACCTCCGGCAAGACAAAGATTGTCTTCATTTGTTATCTTTTTAGCTTCAGAGGCCATTTTTAAAACAATTTCTTCTGTAACAGTTTGTATTGCCAAAGCAAGATTACTGTGTTCTTGGTTTATTGGATCAGATGGTTTACGTCGTTTAAAACCGAATAACTTCTCCCATTTTCCGGATTTTACCATTCTTAGGCTTGTTGCAAAGCCAAAATACTTCATATTAAGTAAAATACTGCCATCATCAGCAATATTAACCAATTTAGATTTTATAATTTCAATGTATTGTTTAACTTCCTGTGAATTATGATTACCGTAAGGAGCAAGCCCCATAAGTTTATATTCTCCGCTATTTACAACAAATCCAAGAAAATAAGTAAAAGCAGAATAAAGTAATCCAACAGAGTTTGGATAATGAAGTTCTTTAATAATTCTCAAGCCACTTTTGTTTGCTTTAGAAATTGATGCAGAAGCCCATTCTCCCATGCCGTCAATTGTTAATATTGCAGCAGATTCATAACCTGATGTGTAAAATGCTGATGCAGCGTGGGAGAGGTGATGCTCAGAAAATCTAATTTTAAACTTCTTTTTATCAAAATTATCTATTTCTTTTAATGATTTTAGTATTTGGTCTTTAATAAATAATTTCTCCTTTACCCAAACAGGAATTGATTTTACAAATGGAACAACACCTTTTGGAGAAAAATGATAAAAAGATTCTATTAATCTTTCAAATTTTAAAAAAGGTTTTTCGTAATATACTAATGCTTCAATATCATTAAGATTTAAACCAGCCTCTTTTAAACAAAACTTAACGGCATTTGTTGGAAAAGATGAATCGTGTTTCTTTCTAGTAAACCTTTCTTCTTGTGCAGCAGCAATAATTTTGTCATTGTGAATTAAACAAGCAGCTGAATCGTGGTAATATGAAGATATCCCTAATATAAACACTAGCGTATAATAATTTCGTTTATAAAATTTCTTCCTAAATTTTTATTGATGCGTTTTACAAGTTCACTCCTTATTAAAAGTAGTTCGCTGCGAATAATAGAAGAATTAATACTAACAAATAATTTTGATGAGCTTACATATATGTCACTTGTTGCATTTGCAATATGTTTACCCGTAACATCCTCCCACATTTTTTTTACTCTGACTTTATCTAGACCATCATTAAGTCTGTTTTCACTAATAGCTTGACTTATTAAATCTTTTATGTTTTTTGCTCCTGTTCTTCTCATTATTTTGATAAAATAACTTATTAATGCAAATATTGTAAAAATATATGATTTTACCTTATGTTTATTTAAAGTATTATTACTATTTGTATATTATCTTATTCTAGTCTCTTGGTATTATTCTATTATTTAGTATGCTTGATATTCTATATTTGACTATCTTTGAATATAATAAGAAAATTATTTTTATGAAAAAGAATATATTATTATTACTATCGTTTATTATCGCATTGTTATTATTTTATTCATGTAATGAAAATTCACAAAATAATATTGATATACATTATGTATCAGTAAAATCTGAACATGTCTTTATTCGTAATACTGATTTGTTGATGCAAGACGAAAGTCCTGAATCACAGCATATTGATAGTATTATTTCGGGATATGTTGAGTCGGAAATTGTTACTACCGGATATTTGGATTATGATTTAAATAATGATTTGATAATTGATTTAGCATTTGAGATAATAGATTTACAAGAATTTAATAATAATAATTTGCCAGAAAGTTTTGATTCTCTTGCAATTAGAGTTCATCCATATAATATTGAGTTTTTGGATAATTCAACTTTTCAGTATGCTGATGCCTTAGAACAGGACGACATAATTAATATAGATGGCTATTGGACGAATAAACATGTTGTATTAGGAACGTTTCAAAATGCTGGAAACTTTAATGGCCATGGGAATAAATTTTTAGCATTTCGTTTTGTTAATGAAAATGAGTATAAATATGGTTGGATAAAATTGTATTGTAGTCAACATAATGATACTCTTAGGATAATTGATTATGCTTATAACAGAATAATTGGTTCATCAATATTGGCAGGTCAATCAGAATGCAGGTAAGGCACAAAGCCATCAACCAGATACTCCTTCTTGCGGGCGCCATACTCCTTGCGGTCTCCACCGGAAGTGCGTACCGGTTGCCGCAGAGCAAGGTTGTCCTCTTCATTGAATTGATATGATTACCGTCATTCACAATAAATTATCAAAGACGCT
>CAYUWD010000039.1:0-3741 GCA_964448235.1 uncultured Bacteroidales bacterium
TTTAAATATTATACTGGAATCTCAGTTTCCACTCCTATTATGACTGAAGACAGACTTATTGCACTCACATACGAAGGCTTGTATATGTTTGAATATGATAATAAGTGTAATTTTAAACTACTTGAAAAGAACAAATTCATAAGAGGTGAAGCAACACCAATTATTCACAACAAGCGTTTATATGTCGCATCAAGAGATGGTTATTTTTATTGTATAGGAAAGAAAGAAGAAGATTAATCCTATTTCTTTGTCGCTACATATAAACTAGCAGAACCAGTATGATAATCAAATAAGAAATCAATTTCAATAGGTTCCCCATCTTTATATGCTTGTTTTAAGTCGTTTTGTTGTCTATCATAAAACAATCTGATTGGTCCAGTATAATATCCATACAAATCAACATTCCAGGTAGAGTCAACATCACGATATTGAAGACCTGAAGGACCAGAAATTATCTTATGACTGTTATCTAAAATATATGATTTAACGATATTGAATGCAGCCCTGTCTAATAAATATGAAGCAGCTTTTAAAAATGTTGTCTGGTCTTTAAAGTAGTTCTTCATCATTAATGGGAAAGTCTGTTGATTTATCTCATCATCAGAAACATCCATAGACATATAAATTAGCTTACGATATTCATTTTCTCCCTGTTTTTTATAAATCACTTCGTATGCATCCTGAAAATCTTTATCCATTGTGTAAGCCCAAACTTGATCCGGATTTGTATACTCAAATTCTCCGTTGTCGTTAATGAAAACAGGATTTACATTTATTACATCAAATCCATGACGAGACATAAACATCATTACAATTGGCAAAGTCCCTTCCAAATAGCCTTTTAAATCTACTGCCATACTTTTAGTTCTAAAAAAACTAAAACCAACATTTGTAACAATAGTTTGAGTAACCATATCAAGAATCTTATCATACTGAGCAATAGAAAGCGAATCTGAAAACGGAATCTTACCTCCTTTTTCCAAACCTATTAAAACTGTGAATTTACAATTTGGAAAAACTGCATCCAGATAATTAAAATCCGGACCACCAAAAGGATAGAATACAGTATCTTCATTTTCAAGATATTGATTGCTCCAGGCGGTAACTTTTTTAAGTTCTTTTGCATGGTCTTCCCATGTATTATTAAATGAAGAAATATGATAATTAAACTTTGATGAGTTTACAACATCAACTAAGAAAAGACTATCATCAGGATATTTCCCTGCAAGAATCCTTGCTACAGAATTATAATCTGTATATGCAAAAGTATCTAATGGATTGACTTCTTCCTGAACAATAGAGTCTTTATCGTCATTGTCATTTTTTGTTTCAGCATTACCATTACAAGCTATACATAAAGTAACAGCACTTAAAATTGTAATTAAAACTATTAGTTTACTTTTCATTTTCAAATTTGTTTTTTGAGATTGAGTTTACTATAAAATATATTACCAAAGAAAAAACAAGGGTTGCAAGGCCTATCAATGTTTCAGTTGTTTTTTCTTTAAACAGATAAATAACATTCCAGATTACAAACATTAGGAAGATTATTGGTACAACAGGATATCCTTTTGTTTTATATGGCCTTTCCATATTTGGATGCTTTTTTCTATGTACAAATACTCCAAGTACTGTCATAAAAGCAAACACATTCATTACAAAACCGAGATAAGTCAGCAAGGCTTCAAAAGTTGAAGTAAATAACAATATCAAGGAGATAGAACTTTGAACTAATATAGCAGTTAAAGGCACTCCATTTGGCCTTTTCTTGCTCATAAACCCAAGTGCTTTATAATCTTCACCTATTACCTGAATAACTCTAGGACCGGCAAAAACCATAGAACTAATAGTTGAAATCAATAACAAACTTATCAGTCCAGACATAATCACACCACCTTCGCGTCCAAAAATATCTCCTGCAGCAACAGCTCCCACATCAAGTTGACCTGAGAGGTTTGCAACCGGTGAAACATAGACGAAAACAAAGTTTAAAAGAAGATACATAACTGTAACTATTAAAGTTCCAATAATTAAAGAGCGTGGCAAATTTTTTAATGGATTTTTCATTTCTGAAACAAAGTATGCAGAAGCATTCCACCCTGAATATGAATAATAAACATAAATAAGTGAAACTGCAAAACCTGCACTCATAATCTGACTCCAAGAAATTTTAGTTGGGATAACACTTATTTCCTGATGTTCAGGGGCAAAAAACAATCCGGCAACTATAAATCCAACTATCAGAACGATCTTAATTATTGTAAAGACTAATTGAAAAATCCCACCTGATCTTACTCCTGTTGAATGAACGACTGTTATTAATACAATAACAGCTGCTGCGATATATCTAGGGTCTATCCCAGTGTATACATTTGCAAAATATGCTCCTAATGCCATTGCTGCAAGTGCAATCGGTGCTGCAAATCCAACAAACATTGAGAAAAATCCTGACATAAAACCTAATGCAGGATGATATAATTCACTTAAAAAGTGATATTCTCCACCAGAACGTGGCATTACAGAACCTATCTCTCCATAAACTTGTGCACCTGTAAATGCAATAATTCCTCCCATCAACCACAAAATCATAATAGCTGCAATATCTGTAACACCACCGGCAAGTTGAAATCCTAATGAAGTAAACACTCCGGTACCAACCATATTAGCTATGACATAAGAAATAGCGGTCAACAATCCAATCTTTTGAATGTTATTCTTATTTTTCACGAAATAAATTTTTAATTTAGCAACAATAATACTAATAAAATTTTAAATAAATAATGAAATACTTTAGCCAAGCAATATTTATATTCATTCTACTAATAATTGTAGCCGTTTCATGCAAAAATGAAACCAAAAAAGAAACAGTCAATAAAGAAACTACAATTGAAATTGTTGATACTATTCCTGATATTCCCAGAATGAACGACACAATCTTATTTCATAAATATGATTGTTGTTTTGTTGTTACTACAGAAATTAAATATCCTCCCGAAGACAAGGAAATTAAAGGAACTATTCTTTTGCTGCATGGTTGGAATTTGCCGGCTGACGAATGGTGTCAAAAAACAACATTTTGTGACAAGGCTCTTAATAAAGGCTACATTTTAATTATCCCTGATTACAAGAAAAGTAATTATTGCCTAGAGATGTATCCTCAAACTATCGCTGATTATCAAAAATATCCTACAATTACATGGATGTTAGATATTCAAATTCCTCATTTGCAGGAAACTTTCGGATTTTTACTTCCTGGACAAAACAATAATGTTGCTGGTATTTCAACCGGAGGGCGAGGTGCAACTCTTATGGCATATTACAGACCGGAAATCTTTAAAAATGCTGCCAGTCTTTCCGGTGACTTCGACATCACAAGAATGACAGATGAATATTTATATTATTCTTTTATTGGTCACTATTCTGATTTTCCTGACAGATGGCAAAAAGAGTGTTTTGCTTATGATTGTGAAAATTATACTGTCCCAACCTATATTGGTCACGGACAAGATGATAATGTTTCTCCTGTTCTGCAAAGTCAAATGATGTATGATTCAATAAGAAAATATCACCCGGATCTCAAAATTAAAGGACATTTTCCAGCCTTAGCATCACATAATTATGATTATTGGGAAAGCGAAACAGATGCTGTATTGGATTTCTTTGAGTGTTGTAGATGACGGGTGACGGGTGACGGGTGACGGATGACGGGTGACAGGTGACGGGTGACGGGTGACGGATGAC
>CAYUWD010000039.1:3841-26181 GCA_964448235.1 uncultured Bacteroidales bacterium
GGTGACGGGTGACGGATGACGGGTGACAGGTGACGGGTGACGGGTGACGGATGACGGATGACAGGTGACTGGTGACGGGTGACGGATGACGGATGACGGGTGACAGGTGACGGGTGACGGATGACGGATGACGGGTGATGGGTGACGGGTGACGGGTGACCGAAGACGGATGACGGATGACAGGTGACGGATGATGGGAGTTCAAACCACCAATTACAAAAAAAACCCAATTACTATTTTTCACTTTTCTCCTCGTGATAGTCTTTTTCGGTATTAACTTCCCAAATATTGGATTTATCTTTTCGTCCATCTATAATATTCTGAACAGCAGTTATTGCAGTTAACATAGAATGGTCTGAGTTGTTATATCTATGCATTCCACTCCTACCAATAAGAAAAAGATTTTCAATTTTATCAAGATATTCACGTACTATATCAAATTGCTCATAAGCTCCAAAATAGACAGGATACGTATCCTCCATTTTTATAATCGTTGCATCCAAAATATCGTTCTGAGAAATAATCCCTACTTTCTCAAGTTCAACCTTTGCCATTTCTATAAATTCTTCATCCGGGGTTCTCCACATTTCATCATCCGGATCGCAAAAATACTCCAAGCCAACCCATACATTACTCTCATCCTTGACCATAAATGGGCTCCAGTTATTAAAAATCTGTATTCTACCCATCTTAACATCAGATTCCTGCATATAGATCCAATTATCAGGCACTAAATTATTAATTGTATGAATTTTGGTTTTATTCTCAATTGACAGCTTTTTCAATAACAATCCGACAGTAATAAAATTTCTATGCAATAATCCATTAGCTATCTGTTTAACATTCTCAGGAACATCTTTAGTTGCATTTACAAGATTCTTTACAGAGGTTGTGCTAAATACAATATTCCCACTAACACTCTCTATTCTACCTTCATGAATATACTCTACAGAAAAAGTATTATCAGAATTTATTTCCAATCCTGAAAATTCAGATCTCATATATATTTCACCACCTTGATCTTTAATTTCTTCGGCGACAAATTCCCACAATTGTCCAGGACCAAGTTTTGGATATAAAAAACGATCAATCAAACTCGTTTCTTTATCTTTTTGCTTAATATCTTTGCTTTTCGACTTGAATAATGATTTCATATAATGTGAAATCACTTTAGTAACAGATAATCCTTTTATTCTTTGTGCCCCCCACTCTGCCGACAATTCTGTGCAAGACTTACCCCATACTTTTTCGGTATAATCCTTAAAAAATGTACGATATAAGACCTTTCCAAATCTGTTTATAAAGAAATCCTCAAGGCTTTTCTCATTTCTTATAGGGAAAACCTTTGCCCACATATAGCTAAACCCGATCTTTACTATTCGAATAAGACCAAGATTTTTTATTGTATTTGAATTCAAGCTTACAGGATAGTCGAAGAACTTTCGCAGATAATATATTCTGGACAGACGATCTCTTTCAATAAAGACTTCATCTTTTTCGAGATTCCATTTTTCATTCTTGGAAATATTCTCTGGTGATTTAGCAAGCTCAAAAAGGTCTTGCCAGTAATTCATCACAGTATCTGATTTTGAAAAGAATCTATGACCACCAATATCTATTCTATTGCCTTTATAATTAACCGTTTTAGAGATTCCACCGATATCACTGGTTTTCTCCAAAATTATTGGTTTAATATCTGTTTTTCTTAGCAACTCAAGAGCTGCTGTCAATCCTGCCGGTCCTGCACCAATTATAATAGCTTTCTTACTCATTTCGGATGTAAAAATATGAAAAAAATGCTAGTAAAATGAGTTAGTGGTAAACAAAATTCAAATGATTACAAGTTAAAGGTATGTGTTTTTTGCATGGAGCAAGGAGCATAGGGCATGGAGAAGTAATGTCTATCCATATCCCTATGCCCCATGCTATTTTTGTTAAAGCAAATCCTTTACAAAAGCTAAATTAATGCTAAAAGTAAACCGAAAATACAGGTAAATTATATAATATAAAACATAAAATTCAAAATTCGGTCTGAATATTGCGTTCACAATACATATTTTTTCTAATTTTACATAAAATATTTTATTATGAAAAACATTATAATAGCATTATGTATTTTATTTATTTCTAATTTTAGTTTTTCTCAAACAAATACTAATAAAGATCTCGATAAAACATCTAAACCCACTTCAATAGTTTTTAAAAATACTGTATATGATTTCGGAACAGTTGAATACGGAGAAGAGGCAATAGGAGAATTTGTATTTAAAAACATTTCTAAGTCACCGATTAGATTAACGAATGTTAGAGCTTCATGTGGATGCACTGGGACAGACTGGCCCAGAGAAGAAATAAAAAGACGAAAAAAAGGAACAATTACAGTTACATATGACACAAAGCGTGTTGGAAAATTTCATAAAAACGTTTATGTATATGTAGATGGAAATAAAAATCCTATTCAACTTGAGGTAAAAGGAGAAGTTCTTCCTTCAAGAAATGGGAATAAAGGTGCTGTAAAAATAATAAACACTCCTAAAAAAGTACGATTGGATGGAAACGTTAAAGCTACAAAGTCAAATGCAGTTAAATCAAGTTCTTCTTTAAAGAGTTCTTCTTCTACAGAAAGTAAAGAAATCAAAAAAGAGCCTGTAGATAAAGTAAAAAAAGAGAAGAAAGCAAAATCAGAAAATAAAGTTAGATCAGAAAATAAAACTTTTGAGAAACAATCAGTAATAACAGAATAAACTAAATCTAAAAAAAAGAAAATGCCAAAAATTTCAGACAAAGGGATGGCAATGCCTTCATCCCCTATTCGTAAGTTAGTACCTTATGCTGAAGCAGCAAAAGGCAGAGGAGTAAAAGTGTACCATTTGAATATTGGGCAGCCTGATATTAAAACTCCTGAAATTGCACTTGATGCAGTAAAAAATCTTAAGGACGATGTAATTGCATACAGTCATTCTGCAGGTAATATATCATATCGTAAAAAACTTACTCAAGCTTACAAAAAGTTTGACATTCATATCACAGAAGACGAAATTCTTGTAACTACAGGTGGTTCAGAAGCAATAACTATTGCTTTTATGTCAACTTTAAATACTGGTGATGAAGTAATAGTTCCTGAGCCATTTTATGCAAACTATAATGGATTTGCAATACAAACAGGAGTAATAATAAAGCCTATTACATCATCGATAAAGAATGATTTTGCATTACCTTCAATAGATGAATTCGAAAAACTAATTACTAAAAAGACAAAAGGGATTGTTATTTGTAATCCTAATAATCCAACAGGATACCTTTATTCAAAAGATGAACTTTTCAGACTCGCTGAAATTATTAAAAAACATGATTTGTATCTATATACTGATGAAGTTTACAGAGAGTTTTGTTATGATGGAAATGAGCATTTATCAGCAATGAATCTACAAGGATTAGAACAAAATGTAATTATGATGGACTCTGTATCAAAAAGATACAGTATGTGTGGAGTTAGAGTTGGATGCCTAATATCAAAAAATAAAGATGTTATGACAACAGCTATGAAATTTGCTCAAGCTAGATTATGTCCTCCTTCTTTTGGTCAATTAGCAGCAGAAGCTGCAATTGAAACACCCAAAGAGTACTTTGATGAAGTGTATACTGAATATATTGCCAGAAGAGATTTTATGGTAACTGAATTAAATAAAATTGAAGGCGTTTATTGTCCTAATCCAAAAGGAGCTTTTTATACTGTAGTAAAACTCCCAATTGATGATTCTGACAAATTTGCACAATGGATATTAGAAGATTTTGAATTCAATAAACAAACTGTAATGATGGCTCCGGCTACAGGATTTTATAACACTCCAGGACTAGGTAAAAATGAAGTAAGAATTGCTTATGTTCTTAAAATTGAAGATTTAAAAAATGCAATTGAAACATTAAAACATGCACTGGAAGTTTATCCGGGCAGAGTTTTATAAATAATGCTTTTTAATGATAAAATGGGAAACAAATTTGTTTCCCATTTTTTTTCACAAAAAAGGAGATCATCTTAAAAGATAACCTCCTTAATAATGTATTTCTTATATGAATTACTATTTCACAATAAGTTTATGAGTATATTCTTTATCATCAAAAACTATTCTAATAAAGTACACTCCCGAAATAATATTACTTACATCAACAGATGTATTATCATTATTAGGCTTAATTGAATTTACAATTTGTCCTAGCATATCATAAATTTCAATTCTCTCACAAACTTTATTATCAAAACTAATAAACAATGTTTCATCAACTGGATTTGGATATATATTATAAACAAAATCTTCTTTTCCTACAATATTGACCCAATCAACTACAAAAGCTGCTGTAGCAAAACAACCATTAACATCTTCCACTACCACAGAGTAGTTCCCCGGCAATAAACCTATTGCATTTAATCCCTCTTGGTCATCAGACCATGTAATAGAATAATCTGGCGTTCCTCCAGTAATATCAGCAAATGCAGAGCCATCGCTAACAGTCTCTCCAGAAGCAGGTGTTACATCAACAGTAACTGTTGGATTTTGATAAACATGAATCAAATCTATTTTTGATATATTATCATCACCTTCATCATTTTCAACAAATAATGTTACTGTATATACACCCGGACTATCATAAATATGTGTTGGATTTACATCTGAACTTGTAGCAGAACCATCACCAAAATTCCATACATATACTGTTGGACTATTTGTAGATAAATCCGTAAAGTTTACAGTTAATGTTTCACAACCTTCTGTTACATTAGCTTCGAAATCAGCAATTGGCTCAAGTCCAAGAGTATTTACAGTTGCTCCAGCTGAAGCTGTACATCCATTTGAATCTTCAACAATAACAGAATAATAACCACCGGTAAGATCTGAAAGCGTCATGCTACTACCTGTAGTATTTGTTGTACCTGAAGGATTCCAAGTTCCACTAAATGGAGTAGTTCCTCCAGTCATCGTTACAGTAACACTACCATCATTTGCTCCTTCAGCTGACTCATCTGTAGCAACAGCATTAGCAGTAAAGGTATCAAATATTGTAACTGCAAAACTATTTTCTGCTTCACAAGATCCATTTGAGTTATATACATAAATTGTTTGATCACTAGTAATAGGTGTTCCAACAGATATTGAACCAACACCACCGGAATTTGTATAATAAGCTCCATTAGTTAATGCAGGAAGAATATATTCGCCACACGCTTCTACATCAGCAGGTGCGTCAACCAATGGCATATCATAAATAGTAACAGTAAAACTATGTTCTGAATCACAAATTCCGTTTGTTGCCCAAACATACACTGTTGTTGTACCTGTTATTTCATATCCTGGAGATACAGGATTAACACCATTTGGAGATAAGAAATAAGCTCCATTTGACAGTGTTGGTAAAGTATATGTTTCACAAGCAGAAACATCTGCAGGCTCATCAATGACAGGAGCATCAAGAATAGTAACACTAAAACTATTTTCTGCTTCACAAGATCCATTTGAGTTATATACATAAATTGTTTGATCACTAGTAATAGGTGTTCCAACAGATATTGAACCAACACCACCGGAATTTGTATAATAAGCTCCATTAGTTAATGCAGGAAGAATATATTCGCCACACGCTTCTACATCAGCAGGTGCGTCAACCAATGGCATATCATCAATAGTAACAGTAAAACTATGTTCTGAATCACAAGTTCCGTTTGTTGCCCAAACATATACTGTTGTTGTTCCAGTAATTTCGTATCCTGCAGATACAGGATTAACACCATTTGAAGATAAGAAATAAGCTCCATTTGACAGTGTTGGTAAAGTATATGTTTCACAAGCTGAAACATCAGCAGGCTCATCTATAATCGGAGCGTTAAGAATAGTTACAGTAAAACTATTTTGGTCAAAACAGTTAGGTGTTGTTCCAGTTTCTTCATATACATAAATAGTCATATCTGAAGTAACTTCATAACCAACAGATAATGGATTAACACCCCCAGCATCTTGATAATAATCACCATTTGTTAATGCTGGTAAGATGTATGAGCCACACTCAGTAACGTCAGCAGGAGCATCTACAACAGGAGTTTCGTTTATTGTCACTAAGAAACTATTTTCTGCTTCACAAGTACCATTGACATCCCAAACATAAATTGTTGTTGTTGCAGTCACGTTATAACCAACAGATACTGGGCTTATACCACCTGAACTTAAATAGTAATCTCCATTTGATAATGCTGGAAGTGTATATGTATCGCAAGCTGTAACGTCTGCAGGATCATCTACAGTCGGCATAGCGTCAACTGTAATAAGATCTGTATAAATAGCTACATCTGTGCCCATAGAATTAGATACTGTTAATTCAACAGTATATGTACCTGGAGTAGTATATGTATGCGTTGGGTTAGTGTCTGAGCTTGTCGAAGACCCATCACCAAAATCCCAAGACCAAGTATCAGGAACACCTGTTGATAAATCAGTAAAATTAACAGTAAGAGTTTCACAACCTATTGTTTCTTCAGCTGAAAAGTCTGCAACAGGAATTGCTGCACCTTCTTCAATTACGATAGTATAATCCTCAACATCGCCATAAGTTCCGTCTCCACAAGAAGTTGAGTTTGGAGTACTACCACTAAAACTTGTATTATAATTTAAACGAACTCGCATTCTTGTTGTTCCAACAGTTGCTGTTGTTGGGATATCAATAGTTCCTGTCCATGTATAAGGATTATGTGTTGATGTTCCACCTAAAGCAGCCCCCTCATAAACGAACTCTCCCGAATCCTCAAAGTCACCATCAATATTATAATCAATCCAAACTAAAGCTTCATCCTGAGAATATGATATAGCATCGGTTACTTCAATAGAATATGAACTTCCTTTTGTAACAGTTGTACTTTGATCAAGATAATCTCCATATCCATCCCAACCTGAGTCATTATTTATTGTATTAAAAGTAACATTACTAATATACTCATCTTCGTCAGTTGCTGCTGCATCACAATAGTCTAAAACCACATTTATATATGCAACTTTAGTTTCAGTATCAGACCCAAAAGAATTTGTTGCAGTTAATTCTACATCATAAGTTCCAATTGTATTATAAACAATACCAGTTGGGTTCTGGTCTTCTGATGTTGCTGTTTCAGCTCCATCAAATGACCATGCCCATGAGGTTGGACCGTTAGTTGAATAATCTGTAAAATCGACACTTCCACCAACATTTACCGTAGTTATGTTTGCTGTAAAATCAGCAACTGGAGGTGAAGTTGGTTCATAACAAGAAATATCTGCTTCCCAACCACCTTGTACTACATAAGTATCTGATTCAAAAACAACAGTTAATGCTCCAGTTACATCAGTAGAAGTTACAACACCATTTGTCCCAATTACTGTATGATCTGTACCACAATATTGTCCAATTTGTGCTGCTGACGTATTTTCACCATTATAGATTGTTATATAATCAAAACAATCACTACCATCAGGCTCAACATCAAGCGAAGTGAAAGTTAGCTGAACAAATGCCCCTGGAGTTGCAGGATAAAATGTATGTGTTAAATTTTCGCTATTGGAATAATCACCATCACCACCTGAATCTTTAAATGTACCGGCACAAGCAGTTGTTGTACCATCAGACATAATAACATCAGGAGCAACAACGGTAATATAACCAGACTTTATTTCATCATCTGGACCATGAGAATTAGTAGCCACTAAAGTCACATCATAAGTTCCAGGTGTGCTATAAACAATACTTGGATTTTGATCGGAACTTGTAGCAGGAGTACCACCTTCAAATACCCAATCCCAACTAGTAGGATTATTGATTGAAAGGTCTGTAAAGTTAACTGTTCCACCAACATTTATTGTTGTCTGATCTGCTTCGAAATCAGCTGTTGGAGGATTAGTATTTTCATTAACAGTTATATAAGCATTTTTGGTTTCTGTATCTGTTCCCGGTAAAGGATTTGTTACAGTTAGAGATACTGTATAAGTCCCTTGGTTTGTATAAGTATGAACCGGATTCTGTTCGTTTGAAGTCTGTCCATCACCGAAATCCCAATCCCAAGTTGATGCATATTGTGATTCATCGGTAAACGTAACAGATTCTCCTTCTATAATTGTAGTAGGTGTACCACTAAATTCAGCCACAGGAGGGTTTGCAGCAGTAGGTACAACACTCTCATTAATATAAGGAGCTCTGTCTTGTTTTGTCCCAACAACACAATAAGTATCTCCTGTGAAACTTGACGGAGGAGTTAAAGTAACACTTGTGCCAGAACCACTCCACTGAGCATCTAACAAAACATTATCTTTTGAAAGTGCAACATAAGTATAAGCTTCAGTAGTTACTGTTAAACTAGCATCTCCAACCATTGGGTTTGTATAAGTTAAAGTTAAAGCTTCCGGCTTTGTGTTATATGGAGCCAGAGATGGATCGCCTACAAGGTGATAAATTTCCCAATAATACTGCTTTATTGATGAACTACTAGCTTCCACAGCAAGATTTCCTTTATGAGCAATCTGACGACCTGTATAATACCAATCGGAAAAATCTTCTCCATTCATATGCCAAATACCATCATAAGCACCAAGTCCTGTGTTTGAATATGCATGATTATCTGCATTAGCCTCAGTAATACTCAAGGAAGTTACCCCAATACCCCAATACACATCTTCATCCCAATAAGAAGAATTAGAATTTCCAATATAACCAATTGCGCCTTCATTTTCAGCATAAATTACCATTTCGCCAAAAGCGTCAGACTGATTAAATTCGAATGACAAACAACAGTTTCCAATCATAAAAGGATATTCATCTACATTATTAAATGAACTGATATCACTTCTATTAACTTCAGGATCAGCCCAACCATCATGACTACAATGCGCAGTATAATTAGCAAATCCTATTCCACCCTGAATCTTAGAAATGATATCTCCACTTGCTGAACCACTATTTGAGCTCATATAATATTCCGGACCACTAGACAAAGAATAATAATAACCATAAACATTATCATAACCATTACCAGTGTTAAAATACTCATTTATTCCATAATATAATGTTCCATCACCATGAGTTGGGGAATGCCCATAAGAATCAACACCAGCAATTAACATACATCTATTTAAAAATGACCCATCAGGAATTGTATATTGTTCATAAGGTAATATTTTATCTAGTGCATTTTGTAATTCTGTTGTTGAGTTTGCTGAAATACGTCCATAATATAAGTCTGGCAAATAATCTGATCCGCCATCATAACAAGCAAAAAACAAATCTGTTACATGACCTCCATAAGCCCCTGTCAATTGTGTAGCAAATGCAGGAATGCTATACGTTCCACTATGGTCGCCAATAATTAAAACATATAGTGGTGCAGGATCTAAAGCTGTTCCCGCATTATATAAATCTTCTAAATATGATTGGATTTCAGTATTTGATGATCCAATGTCATCGGTATACGCTTCGATTACATTGTATCCTTGTTTTGTCTTCCAATTAACAAATGGTTCCAAAGTACTTTCAAAAGCACGATTTGCAACAATTACATATTTAACAGGTGCAGCATAATCAACAAAAGCATCTTTTGCTGCAGGAGCTTGATAATTAAACAAGACATTAAATGACCCCTCAAATTCAGGAGTGTAATACTTTGACTTCATTTCTTCTGTTAAGGCTAAATCAGCACCAACAAAATTAACTTCATATTCGAGATTATTATATACAATTACTGTATTTTCAACCGGATTATAATGATATGGTCTCACTTCAATCCTACCAATTTGAACCCCTCTCATTACACCATGAATTTCTGCTTTTACAAGATCTGTTGTTTCATAAACATCAGTATTGTAATAATCATTATCGATAACAAAATACTGCTCTTCATCCGGTGTGCTTTTACTATATGAAGGTTGTGTTGGCTCAATTCTATTAATTCCATAGTCATCCAAGTTGATCACTTCTTCATCATATCCTAAAATATTTATCTGAATTTCTGCTCCATAAGGCACTTCAATTAAATTAGATGCCACTGGCAAATTAGCTTGACCAACATTAGCTGGTTTTGTTAAGCCTTCAACTTCTAGAATTGAGAAATCACCATCAGAAGTAGACTTGTTTTCTAACGATAACTCTTTTAAAGTAATTTCAGCATTAAAATAATCTGGAGTCACACTCTTCAACTCCATTTGATTTTCACCTGCAGATAAAGGAATTACCTGCGTTTGCTGTGCCATTGCATAAAAAGAAAATAACACAACAACTAACGAAAGTAGTAATTTTCTCATAGTAACATTAGTTTTATTTAACAATCTTATTTCTTCAATCTGTTTTACAGACCATAAAAATAAACAAAGAGTTGCATAAAATCCCCTTAAAATCAGGCATTTTATTCACATTTATTAAACAAATTTAAAAAGTCTAGACAAACAGGTAAAAAACCCTGACGAATTAGGCATTTTTATCGACGGTAAAAAAATATTTTTTTTCTAATATTTTAATTTAAGATCGCAACTTGCCTCATAAACATAATGACAAGGTTCGTCACATGCATAATTATAAAACTCTGTTTTTACTTTTGCATCATTTATTACATGGATTTTCTCCTCTCCCCGAATATATTCTGCAACAACTGTATATTTTTGGTCAGGTTTTACTCCAATCCATATTGAATTCATAGTGCTGGTATCGGTCATATAAACATCCGAGGTAAATGCATATCCTGAATACACAGTAAAGAAAACACATGTATCACTTGCTTCGGTATTAAATATTAATTCTAGATCGACATATTCCGGCAATTCTTCAAAACACCATTCACAATCTATAGATTCACTATCTTCATATGGTTCTATATCATCATCACATGAAATGAACAAACACGCTATTAAGAGCAGACTAATATTTAATAATATATTTATATTTTTCATTTGTTTCATTTTTTCTGAAATCTACTAATGCCTGAACCCCTATCGAATAAAAAACAGGAGAGACATTGTAAACATCAAAGTTTAGGTAATCACAATATAAATATGTCCTAAATTCATTTCCGACATTGAACATTATCCCTAATTCAGGTGATGCAACAAACTCTCTTAAAACAGGTTTTAAGTAGCCATCATATTCTCCAAAATAATAAGCTGTTCTAATCCCTCCAAAAACACTTAAATAAGAATTAAATCCTAATTGAAAAATTTTATAATTTTTTTTCAAATTAACATAAAACGCAGTTCGTTTCTCTCTAAGTTGATAAAATTCATTTTCTGCCACCTGAAACAAAATCCTTCTTTCACTCGGTCTAAACATAAAACCGGTTTCCAAATTAAATCCATATCTATCTTCAGTTACAACACCTCCAAGTGTCATAAAGAAGTCAGTTCCATTAAAAACAAAATCATAGGTAAGTCCTATTCGTCTAAAATAAGGATAATGAATATCTTTAATTTTCATTTTCCTAATAATTTTTTTTGTTTTTTTATCCCCACTACTTCGAGCAAGAGATCTGGCTGTATATATTCCACTAATTGTATCAGTATTGATAAACTGATTTTCGAGAAACCATTCTAGAACCTCTGACTGTCCGGCAACAACAGCAACATCCACCGGTGTTAATCCATTTACATTCTTTGATGAATAATACTCGTTTTTTAATTTCCTTAAAAACTCAAGATTTCCTACTCCAGCTGCTAAATGGAATAAAGTAGAACTATCCCTTACTCTAATATCTGTTGAGACACCTTTCCCCAAAAGTATTGACAAAACAGTATCTCTAATATCTTCCACAGCATAACAAACAGGTGTATATCCTGTAACATCCTTTATTTCAGGATTTGCGTCATAATACAACAACATATCAGCACTGGCATCAAATCCATACATTGCAGTATAATGTAAAGCAGTTCTTCCAAACACATCCTGTGCATCAACATTTGCTCCGTTTCTAATTAGAATTTCAGCAGTTTTCAAATAATCATTTTTAATTGTACTAATTAAGGGAGAAAATTGAAAATACGTAGATTTTGAGTTTACATTTGCACCTTTCGAAATTAAATATTTTACAATTGTATCATGTCCGGCCTGTGCGGCAAACATCAATGCTGTAACACCTTCTTCGTTATAAAAGTTAACATCTGCGTTCTTTTGTTCAATTAGTTTTTTAACATCTGCTATCGAACCAGAATCAGCTACATACAAAAGCTCATAACCATTTTCATAGTATTCTTGAGTATGTTCTTCTTGAGCAATAACATAAGACAATAAAAAAAATAAAGATAATATGATTAGTATTCTCCTTTTCATTATTGAAATTTTAACAAATTTACATATTTTTTTTGTGTTTTAAATATTCTGTGACATTAACTTTTAATTGCTAATGAATTTTTAATACTTTTGCACTCATCTGGTCCCTTAGTTCAATGGATAGAATACAAGATTCCGGTTCTTGCGATGTGGGTTCGAATCCCGCAGGGGTCACTTAGAGTACTTAAAGTTCGAAGTGAGCTAAAGTACTTAAAGTTCGAAGTGAACTAAAATACTTATAGTTATAGAGTTATAACTGATGAAAAGAATACTAATAGACCTTAATAAGTTATCCAATTTGAATTGTGGGCTGGGACAGGTTGCTTTTAACTTTGGAAAAGCAATATGTCAGACTCCAACTAATTTGGATATAAGCTTTTTGCTTCCCAAAGAATACATGTGTCAATTTGGTAAAGATGTCACATATTATACATCTAAAACAATAAAGAAAGTAAAAAACACATTTGATATTTGGCATTGCATTCATCAAGAACCTGTTATTTTACCTGATGATAATACAAAATTACTACTTACTATTCATGATCTTAATTTTCTTGAAGAAAAGAATAAAAGAAAAGCAAAAAAAAGAATTCAAAAATTACAAAAACTAGTAAATAGAACTGATAGAATTGCATTTATTTCAGAATTTTCACAGAAAGTCGCATTGGAAAATCTCACTTATCCAAAAGAAAAAACATCTGTAATCTATAATGGTGTAGTTACAAATACTGAAAACGATAAACCTTTAATAAAATCAAATAAGTTCTTTTTTAGTATTGGTGTTTTTAAGGAAAAAAAGAATTTTCATGTACTCATTCCAGTAATGAAATATTATCCTGATTATAAACTAATAATTGCAGGTGATAGAAAAGGCTCATATTTCAAAAAGTTACAAAAAATAATAAAAGAAGAAAATGTCGAAAATCAAATTCTTTTCCCGGGAATAATTTCTGAAAAAGAAAAAACATGGTACTATAAGAACTGTGATGCATTTCTTTTTCCATCACTTTATGAAGGTTTTGGATTACCGATAATTGAGGCAATGCAAAATGGGGCACCAGTAATTACATCTAATAAGTCCAGTTTACCTGAAATTGGTGGAGGGTTTAGCTTTATTTTTAATTCTTTTGATGAAACTGAAATAAGAAATCAAATAAATAATGGAATATTAAAACACAAAAACGACTCAGAATTTATAAAGATGTCTATGCAATTTTCATTACAATATAGCTGGAACAAAAATATTGAAAATTATATATCTATCTATAAATTTTTATAATTATAATCGGATTTAACAATATATTTATCTCATTACATTCACATTGACAAACTTTACAAATAACTATTATAAATAAACTAATTATCGCATTTAGATTTTATAAATGAACAAAAAACTAAAAAACAATATTAATAATAATCAACCTATAAGTTTTTGGGGAATTGGCCCTGTTTTTGGTTTATTTAGTGTCATTATTTCTGGAACCGCAGCATATTTGAGTATAAAATATTCAAATATTTTCAGATTTTCTTCATTATTTATTTTATGTCTGACAACAGGCATTATATTAATAGGTTTCGGACTTTACCTTTGGATTGGACAAGGACGTAAGATTGGGACTTATATTAAAAATAACATTCTTGCAACACAAGGAGGATATGGAATTGTAAGAAATCCTATTTACTCAGGGATTCTTTTTGTAATGACTGGAAGCTTTTTATGTATTCAATCCTGGCTTTTATTATCCACCATTCCCATTAATTATATAATATTAAAACTACTACTTCATAAAGAAGATAAAATACTGGCTAATAAGTTTGGGGATCAATATAAACTTTATAAAAAGTCTGTAAATTCTATTATACCCAAACTTATATCTTTTTACAAAGCTTTCTTCTATCCTGTTCATACTAAAAAAATAAACAAAAGACTTTATGCAATTAAGGACAAAGATGTAAACTTCTATATATACAGAACTAATAAGAGTTATATCTGTTTCGACACTGGATATGGCTCTTCAAATATACATAACAAACTAAAAAAATTAAACATTATTCCTAAAGACATAAAACATGTATTTTTAACACATACAGATCATGATCATGCAAAAGGATTAAAAATATTTAATGAATGTAATTTATATTTTCATAAAAATGAAGAAGTCTTAATTAATCGTAAAGTAAAACGGTTAAAACCATTTTATTTTAATCCTCCAATCAACATAAAATATAAACTATTAGAAGACAATGAGCATTTAGTAATTGATGATACAAATATATATACTATAAATTCATCAGGACATACTCTTGGTCACGTTGCATACTTGATTAATTCTGACATATTAATCACAGGAGATTCAATAATAATCCAAAATGGAGAAATAAAACCATTTTATCGTATTATTAACATGAAACATAAACAGACAAAATTATCAGCAGAAAAGCTTAAAAAGATCGGGAAAAACAAACTCATTTGTACAGCTCATACAGGAGTAAAAAAAATAAAAATATAATCTCAGACAAATAGTTGTAAATATATCATAAACATGTTTTATATTATGTTCACTAGAATTTTGTACTATTATAATTAATTATATTTTTGTGCAGTTATTATTAGTTATAATTTATAATATTAAATAATTATGGGAAAATATTCAGATCAAGCTAATGCAGTTTTAGAATTTATTGGCACTTTATCAAAAGAAAATCCTGGAATAGCAGAAGGTTTTGTAAAGATGCACCAAGCTGCAGGTACAGACGGAGCGCTAAGTACTAAGAACAAAGAATTAATTTCATTAGGTATTGCAATTTCAATCAGATGTGAAGGTTGTATTTCATTTCATGTAGCAGATGCATTAAAAGCTGGTGCAACAAAAGAAGAAATTGTTGAAACAATTGGTGTTGCTGTAGTTATGGGAGGCGGACCTTCTATAGTTTACGGAAACAAAGCCTATGAAGCAATGAAAGAAATGATGTAAAAATCATAAGCATTATTTTTTAAGCAAGTGAAACAATTAAAAAGCTGAGTCCTAATAGGAATCAGCTTTTTTACTAACATACACTGTAAATAGTAGTACTATGAGTCTATTGTATCTGGTTCTACTACTTTAAAATTATTCTTCTGCTTAACCAAATTATGCAATTATTCAAGATTTATTATTACCCATTGATTCAACTTTTCTTATAATTTATTACTATTTTCTTTTTCTCTTAAAATTTTAAGGATTTGATGTTTTAATTACTGTAATAAAACATTTTCCGGAATTCAAAATAGTTATAGCAATAAAAAACAAAGGAAAATATTTCAAAGATATCGTTAAATTATTAAGAAAAATTATGTCCAAAATCAGAAAATATTTCGGGATAAATTTTGAACAAGAAAAACATGGTATTATCAAAACTGTGATGAATTTCTTTTTTCCTTCCCTACGTGAAGCTTTTGGTTTGACTGTAATTAAAGCTAAGAGAAATGGAGCTCCGGTTCTTACTTCAAATAAAATCAATTTACCTAAGATTAAAGATGATTATACATTCATTTTTAAGATTTTAATGAAAAATGGGGAAATCCAGTATTTGGCTGGGAAACAATCCACTCACAATTTTTAACTATATTTGAAGATATTTAATGCTGACACAGTTTATTAAACACATTCACATTTAAAGTAAACTAAACATTTAACTTATATCCAACTCCTTTTACGGTAAGAATTAAATCATCACTTAACTTTTCCCTTAATTTTCTAATATGGACATCAATTGTGCGGTCTCCAACAAAAGCATCACCCCAAATTTTATCATAAATTTCGTCACGAGTAAAAACCTTTCCGGGTTTTGATGCAAGGAGTTCAATTAGCTTAAACTCTTTGCGCGGAAACACTATAGATTTTCCATCAAAACTCACGACATATTTATCTTTATCTATTACAAGTTGATCAATTCTCTGAATATTCTCAGAATCGTTAGATAATTTATTATTTTTCCCTCTTCTTAACAAAGCTTCTACTCTCTTCATTAATAGTTTGGGACTCACTGGCTTCACAACAAAATCGTCAGCACCAGAGTCAAAGCCCGCAATTTGTGAGTAATCCTCTCCTCTCGCACTAAAAAACATTTTAATTCCAGTTACTTCATCTTTTAATTCATGTAGTTTTTCACAAACCTGAATCCCATCCATCTCTTTCATCATAATATCCAGAATTATTATCGAAGGATTTTTCTCTTTTGCAATTTTTATTGCATCCTCTCCATTTGTTGCAGTAAACACCTTATAATCCTCCTTTTTAAAGTTATACTCCAAAAATTCAAGGATATCCTCATCGTCATCAACCAATAATATTGAATTACTATTTATCATATTAAGTATTTTATATTGCAATATTATTAAGTTAATCAAAACAAAAACTTAACTCAATATTAAATAATTCTTAAGTTATTACAAAACACTCTCTTACTACAACTTAACAACCATTTCACAACATATTAAAAGATTTAACAATTTGGTAACTTAAAGATATAGTTAACTTAAATAGAATAAAATTTCAAAACAATTTCTTTGCCTCAGTAAAACAAACAAAAAAAGAGTTAATAATTTTTAAAACTATAACAATTAAAATTATGAAAAAAGCACTTTATTTAATGATGATTTTCTCACTAATCGCTTTAGTGTTAAATTCTTGTAAAGATCCTGAAGAAGAAAATCAAGAAGAAACTATTACTGCTAACATTACAGAAGACACAACTTGGGAAACTGGTAATACATATGTATTAGGCGGACGTATTTCTGTTGTTTCAGGTGTTACTTTGACAATTGAGCCGGGTGTTATTATTAAAGGTGAAGCTGGTACAGGCTCAAATGCAACTGCTTTAGTTATTGCACGTGGAGCTACACTTAATGCAGTTGGTACTGCAAGTCAACCTATTATTTTCACATCTATTACTGATGAAATCGAGCCGGGACAAATTGCTTCTCCAAACTTAGATCCAGACCTAAACGGATTATGGGGTGGTTTAATTATCTTAGGTAGCGCTCCTATTTCTGCTGATGCTGAATCAGTGCAGATTGAAGGAATTCCTGCTTCTGACCAAAATGGATTATATGGTGGCACAAATGCTACTGACAACAGTGGAACTATCCAATATGTTTCTATTCGTCATGGTGGAGCAAACATTGGTGAAGGTAACGAAATCAACGGTCTTACTTTAGGTGGTGTTGGTTCAGGAACAACTATCGATCATATTGAAATTATTGCTAATCAGGATGATGGAATCGAATGTTTTGGCGGTACTGTGAACGTTAATGATATTATTGTTTGGAATCCGGGCGATGACGCTTATGATATGGATCAGGCATACAAAGGAACAATTGACAACTTTATCTTAATTGCTGGTTCTGATACAGACCACGCAATGGAACTCGACGGACCAGAAGGAACTGCAACCGGATCATATACTTTAAAGAATGGTTCATTAAAAGGTTGGAATGACGGTGGTGCTGACGGTGGCGAATATGCTGACCTTAGAGATGGTGTCACATGTACAATCCAAAATTGCTATTTCTTTAATTTCTCAGAATCTTCAGATTTTGAATTAGACGCAGGTGATGAAGATGATGACTTAACAATTTCGGCTAATTATACTGCTGGTTCTGTTGTGTTCTCAGGTTTAGAGTTTAACACAAGTCATTTAAGTGCAGGCAACTTAACTATTGCTGACATCTTTAGCGATAAAGTTGACGGACAAGATGTTTTCGAAACAAATGCTCCTGATGCAAGTATTGTAACTACTCCGACTGTTGGTGCTGACAAATCAGTATTCTCAGGATGGACATGGGCTGATGTTAATGGTGAACTATCTTCATTCTAAATATATAACTAAATAAATTATACGAGCTCGCAGGTTATTGAGACCTGCGAGTTTTGAAATTTAATTATCTAAAGGGAAAAAAATGTTCAATAAATATTCAATTTTAGTTTTTGTGGTTCTGTTATTTTCAACAAGTTTGATTAGTGCTCAGAATGGAATAGTAAGAGGTACAATAACAGATGGAGCATCAGGCGAAACAATGCCCGGTGTAGCAATTGTGGTGAAAGGAACAACTAAAGGAACAACAACTGATTTGGATGGCAAGTTCTCAATGGAATTAGAACCGGGAACTTATGCTTTTGACATATCTTTCATTTCGTACCAAACAATTGAAATGACAGATATTGTTATTGCTGCCGGTGAAACAAAAGTCTTCGATAATATTCAATTACAAGAAGAGGGGTTTATGCTTACTGAAGTTACGGTTTCAGCAAAAGAAGTAAGAAATACAGAAAACTCCCTTGTAGCAATGAAAAGAAACTCTGTAGGAATGTTAGACGGTATTTCATCCGCAGGACTTAAGAAAGTTGGAGACTCTGACGCTGCTTCATCAATGAAAAGGGTTCCGGGAGTATCTGTTTCAGGAGGTAAATATGTTTATGTTCGTGGATTAGGAGACAGATATACAAAAACAATTCTAAATGGAATGGATATTCCAGGTCTTGATCCTGACAGAAATACAATTCAAATGGATTTATTTCCAACAAATATCATAAATAATATTATTGTGCATAAAACCTTTTCGGCAGAACTCCCGGCAGATTTTACAGGCGGTGTTGTTAATATTGAAACAAAAGATTTTCCTAATACCGAACAAGCAAATATTTCTTTTAGTGCCGGTTATAATCCTCAATCTCATTTTAATTCTGATTTTCTGACATATAACGGTGGAAAAACCGATTTTCTTGCACTTGATGACGGGACAAGAACTATTCCTGCAACTGAAGACATTCCTCAATTTGCATTAGTAGTTGGCAATCCTGATGGAGAAACTGCTCAAAGATATAAAGACATTTTGACCAGTTTTAATCCAAATCTTGCTGCGTATAAACAAATGAATCTTATGGATTATTCGATAAGTGCAAATTATGGAAATCAAATATCTACAAAAAGCAGTAAAACCATTGGTTATAATTTTGCTTTAAGCTATAAATATTCTACTGACTATTACGAAAATGCTGAATTTGGAAGATATGGCTTAAATAGTAATCCAGATGTTTTTGAGATGGAAAGACGCGAATATCAAATCGGGAGCTATGGTCAGGAAAATGTCTTTATAAACGGCCTGGCAGGATTTGCAATTAAAACAAAAGAGGCAAAATACAGATTTAATCTAATGCATTTAAGAAATGGTGAATCAAAAGCAGGGATTTTCGATTTTTACAATAATGATCAAGGAGCAGCGTTCAACGGATTCCAACATAATCTAGACTATAGTCAAAGATCTTTGACAAATCTAATGATTGATGGCACACACACATTTGACAATTCTGCATGGAAACTTGTCTGGAAAGTATCTCCTACCCTTTCAATAATAAAAGATCCTGATATCAGATTTACAAGATATGAAGACCGCGACGGAGTATATAGCATTAGCACTGAATCAGGGTTTCCCGAAAGAATTTGGAGAGATTTACAGGAATATAATGTTGCAAGTACCATTAACGTAACAAAAGATCATAAGCTTTTTGATAGAAATGCAAAAATCTCATTTGGTGGAGCTTATACTTTTAAATTAAGGGATTTTATAATTCGCAATTTTGCACTAAATATTCGTGGCGTTGACCTTGTTGGAGACCCCGATGAATTATTTGCAGATGAAAACTTATGGCCAATAAATGATGACCCAACAACAGGAACAACCTACGAAACACCATTTGTTCCAGTTAATCCAAATCAGTTTTCATCTAATGTAAATAATGCCGGAGTTTATGGCTCATTGGAGTTTACACCTATAAACAGATTAAAAACAATAGTTGGTTTAAGAATTGAAAACTATATTCAACGATATACAGGCCGTGATCAAGGAGGTCAGAATATTATGAAAAATGATGTAGTTTTAAATGATTTAGACTTCTTCCCGACAATAAACTTTATATATCAATTAACTGATAAGCAAAACCTAAGACTTGCTGCATCTAAAACAATTGCCCGACCTTCGTTTAAGGAATTATCTTATGCTGAGATTTACGATCCAATTACCGGCAACACATTTATTGGAGGTTTATTTAGAGATGCTAATGATATTGCAGGTATTGAATATTGGGATGGCAATCTTATTAGTACAGATATCTATAACTTTGACTTAAGATGGGAAGTCTTTCCGGCAAACGGGCAGGTTATTTCAGTAAGCGGATTTTACAAAAAGTTCTTAAATCCAATTGAAATAGTTCAGTTCTCAACACAAACAGGATCTTTCCAAGCACGTAATGTCGGAGATGGTGAAGTTTTAGGAGCAGAATTTGAACTTAGACAAAAAATGGGATTTATATCTGATGCTTTAAAAAACATTTCAATATCAGCTAACTTTACATATACACAGTCTTCTATCAAATTAAGTGAAACAGAATATCAATCAAGAGTTGATAATGCAAGAACTGGTCAAGTCGTTGACACCCACAGAGATATGGCAGGACAGGCTCCTTACATTATTAACGGTGGGATATCATATAAAGGTTCTAAAGAAGGATTCTGGAGCGATTTTGATGCCGGACTTTTCTACAATGTGCAAGGACAAACCTTACAGTATGTCGGAATTGTTGACAGACCTGATATATACAGCAAACCGTTCCATTCTTTAAATTTTAATTCTAGCATGAGAGTTTCTTCAAAACTAAAAATAGGATTTAAAGTTGATAACATTTTAGATAGTAAACAAGAGTCTGTTTTTGTATCTTTTAATGCACAAGATCAATATTACTCTAGACTAACGATTGGAAGAACATTTTCGTTTAAGTTAACATATGATTTGTTTTAGGTGACCGATGACGGATGACCGGTGACCGGTCATCCGTCATCGGTCATCGGTCACCCGACATTCCTTAACCTAAACTTAACACAGATGTAATTTTATCTTAACCTATTTAATCAATATAGAGTTTACTTTTGTATTAGTAATAATTAAAAAAATGACAAAAATGAAAGCCTTAATTAGTTTAACATTCGCACTAACAATTTTTATATCAAGTGCTAGCGCAATTTCAATCAGTGATAATGATGGTGTTAAAGCATCTGCAGAAACTGAAATGGTAACACTTAAAGGTAAAATTATAGATTCTGAAACTAAAGAACCTCTGGCAGGTGTAAAAATTTCTGTTTCTGAAAATAGTACAGCAGTTTATACTGACTTTGACGGTAATTTTGAAATCAAAACATCTGTTGACAATAAAGAGGTGAAAGTTTCATACATTTCATATGAAGAAACTATGTTAGACCTTACTAAAATAGATGACAATACAATTGAGATCAATCAGATATATTAAAGAATTTCCTATTTGTTTTATTAAACCCAGATTATGTAATAGAATTTCGTTATGATGAGTGAAAGCACAATAAAACAAGAATTTTTTGAGACTCAGCATAGTTACCACTATGGTGAATCGAAAAAGATTAGCGTAGCGTTTTGTTTTGAAGTGATTTCAGTCAGGAATAGATTTTCTATTGCATAATCCGGGTTAACATAATAGTATCTCATTGAAAAGATGATACTATTATTTTTTTGTTATTTTTGAAATATGAAACTACTTTCAATTATATTATTTTTATGTTTAAGCTCCGTTTTATTAGGCCAGGAAATTAAAGCAGACGGGCTTGTTTATTATAAAGGCGAACTATTTACTGGCACATTTACAGAATATTTTGTAGATGGCACAACTGTCAAATCCATTCTTGAAGTGGAAGAAGGCAAACCTCAAGGAAAGTCTACAATCTTTTTCGATAACGGCGATACTAAAGAGATTCGTTCATACAAAGACGGAAAAAAGCATGGAAAATGGCTTAAATATAATGATAAGAAAATCCTTGTCTCTCTTGCCAAATACAAAAAAGATAAAAAACATGGTGCTTGGAAGGTATGGGATGACAACGGACAACTGCGCTACAGCCTAAAATACAAAAACGGGGCAAAATCAGGTACATGGAAGATGTATGATGAACAAGGGGAATTA
>CAYUWD010000040.1:0-26125 GCA_964448235.1 uncultured Bacteroidales bacterium
TTTGCACCACAAAGTAAATTTATATATAATGTCTAACTAAAATAAAGAAATTAATTATTAACAAAATGACAGAACAAGAAAAAAAAGAGGTTTTAAACGAAGATGTTAAAAACACTAAAAATGAAAACACTCCAGAAACGGTAGTTGAAGAGAAAAAAGAAAAAACTGTTAAAGAGGAAAAAGAATCTTCAGAAGTATTAGAAGCTGAAAAGAAAGAAACTGTTGCAAAAAAGGAGAAAGAAGCTCCAAAAGTTGCAAAAGAAGAGAAAAATGATGATGCAAAAGTATTAGAAACTGAAAAGAAAGAAACTGTTGCAAAAAAGGAAAAAGAAGCTTCAAAAGTTGCAAAAGAAGAAAAAACTACAAAAACAGAATCTAAACCTAAAGAAATTAAGCCATTAGACGATTTTAATTGGGATTTAATTGGTAGAAAAGATGATGTTTACTCAAAAGAAGAGCGCTCAAAACTAGAAGACGTATATAATAATACGTTTAAATTGGTTATGGAAGGGGAAGTTGTTGATGGAACAGTTATGGCTATCAATAAAAGAGAAGTTGTTGTAAATATTGGTTATAAATCTGAAGGAATTATTAATGCAAATGAGTTCCGTTCCGAAGAAGGTCTTAAAGTAGGAGATGTAGTTGATGTTTTTGTTGAAAATATGGAAAGTATAGATGGACAATTAATTCTTTCTCATAAAAAGGCACAATCATTAAAATCTTGGGAACGTGTTAATGTCGCATTTGATAAAGACGAAATTGTTAATGGATATATTAAATGTCGTACTAAAGGTGGTATGATTGTAGATGTTTTTGGAATCGAAGCATTTTTACCAGGTTCTCAGATTGATGTTAAACCAATTCGTGATTATGATATTTATGTTGGTAAATCAATGGAATTTAAAGTTGTGAAAATCAATGAAGAATTCAAAAATGTTGTAGTTTCTCACAAAGCACTTATCGAAGCCGAACTTGAAGAACAGAAAAAACATATTATATCTAAACTAGAAAAAGGTCAGGTATTAGAAGGTACGGTTAAAAACATTACAAGTTATGGGGTATTTATTGACCTTGGTGGTGTTGATGGACTAATCCATATTACTGATTTATCTTGGGGTAGAGTCTCTCATCCTGAAGAGATTGTTACACTTGATTCAAAAATCCAAGTTGTAATTCTTGATTTTGATGATGACAAAAAACGTATTGCTTTAGGTCTTAAGCAGCTTACTCCTCATCCTTGGGATGCCTTAGATGAAAAACTTGCTGTAGGAGATAAGGTTAAAGGTAAAGTTGTTGTGTTAGCTGATTATGGAGCATTTGTTGAGATTACAACAGGTGTCGAAGGATTAATTCACGTAAGTGAAATGTCTTGGTCACAACATTTACGTTCTGCTCAGGAATTTATGAAAGTTGGTGATGAAGTTGAAGCTGTTGTTTTAACTCTTGATCGTGAAGAACGTAAGATGTCACTTGGTATCAAGCAATTACACCCAGATCCTTGGGAAGGAATTGAAACAAAATATCCAGTATCTTCTAAACATAAATCAAAAGTTAGAAACTTTACAAACTTTGGAGTTTTTGTAGAACTTGAAGAAGGTGTTGATGGTCTTGTTCATATCTCAGATCTTTCATGGACTAAGAAAATTAAACATCCTGCAGAATTTACCTCTATAAATGCTGAATTAGAAGTTGTTGTTCTTGAAATAGATAAAGAAAATCGCAGACTTAGTTTAGGCCATAAGCAAATAGAAGAAAATCCATGGGAAGTATTTGAAACAATATTTACTGTCGATTCTATACATGAAGGCACAATTGTTGAAATGAATGATAAGGGGTCTATAATTTCACTTCCTTATGGAGTTGAAGGTTTTGCAACTCCAAAACATCTAGTTAAAGAAGACGGTGTTCAAGCAAAATTAGACGAAAAACTTAATTTTAAAGTTGTTGAGTTTAATAAAGATGCTAAGAAAATATTTGTTTCTCATTCAAGAATACATGAAGATATAAAAAGAGCACAGATTCAAGAAGAAAAACGTGCAAAATCTGGTGATAGTGGAAAACCAAGAAAATCCAAATCTTCTGGTGATAAAATTGAAAAAACAACTCTTGGTGATGTTACAGATTTAGCTGCATTGAAAGAAGAACTTCTTCAGAAAGAAAAGAAAGATAAGAAATAGTCTTATTTTTATATAACTTTAGAAGCTGCTTTACGTTAATAGAGCAGCTTCTTTGTTTTAATTATGGATTTCAAATTAAGAATATTAGGTAGTAGTAGTGCCTTACCAACTTCAGAAAGGTTTCCTACATCACAAGTAGTGTTGTATAATAATACTCCTTATCTGATTGATTGTGCGGAGGGAACACAATTACAAATGCGAAAGTATAAAGTGCCTTTTGGAAGATTGAAAAATATTTTTATTTCACATTTGCATGGTGATCACTTTTATGGAATTTTTGGTTTGCTGTCAACTTTTAATTTATTAGGACGCATCCAAGATTTAAACATCTATGCACCAGCTAAATTAAAAAGTATATATGAATCTGTATTAAAGTTAAATAATGATGGATTAAATTATAAAATTAACTTTTTTGAATTGTACAATAATGGAAAAAACAAAATATATGAAAATAAAGATTTTCAAGTATTTAGTTTCCCTTTAAAGCATAGTAAAGAAGTATTTGGATTTTTATTTGAAGAGAAGCAAAAACAACGTAAGGTAATTAAAGATAAAATCATTGATTATAATTTAAATATAAAACAAATCTTATCTTTAAAAAATGGAGATAATATTTATGTTGATAAAAAACAAATATTGAATCATGAACTAACAACTGATCCTCCAAAAATAAAGTCATATGCTTTTTGTACAGATACATTGCCACTAAAAGACTTAAATAAATACATAAATAATGTAGACTTGTTGTACCATGAGGCCACTTTTGATGATGATTTAAAAGGGTTAGCAAAAAAAACATTCCATAGTACTGCAAGTCAAGCAGCTCTAATTGCAAAAACAATTAATGCAAATAGACTCATTATTGGACATTTTTCATCAAGATATAAATCTGTTGAAAACCACTTAAAACAAGCTAAAAAAACTTTCCCTAATACATTTGAAGCAAAAGATGGTTTATTGATTACTGTATAAGTCAAAAATTGTTGAAAACTATAATCTTATATACTTTTTTTAAAAAAACCAATTTGTATTTTTGTAGAAATAATACATATGAATGTGAATAAAAGAAAGTTGATTTTAGTTTCTAATGATGATGGTGTAGATGCTAAAGGGCTAAAAAGCCTTGTTGATATTGCGATGTGTTTTGGTGATGTATTTGTTGTAGCACCTGAAAAAGCACAATCTGGGATGAGTCATTCTATTAGTTTAACAAGTCCTTTACGAACAAGATATGTCGAAAGATTAAATAACAAAACAGTTTGTGCTGTTTCAGGAACACCTGTCGATTGTATTAAACTTGGAATAAATCAACTTTTACCACAAAAACCGGATCTAATGCTTTCTGGAATAAATCATGGCTCAAACTCTGCTATAAGTCTCATTTATTCAGGAACTATGGGTGCAGCTATTGAGGCAAGTCTATATGGAATCCCTTCCATTGGATTTTCTGTTCTAGATCATTCTCCAAATGCCGATTTTAGACTGGTTGAAGAATATGCACCAAAACTGATTAGAAAAGTTATAGAAAATGGAATTCCAAACCAAGTTGCATTAAATGTTAACTTTCCGCTTATTGAAATGAAAAATTTTGCTGGTTTTAAAGTATGTAAACAAACTAAAGGTATTTGGAAAGAAGATTTTGAAAAACGAATCGATCCACATGGAAACGATTATTTTTGGTTAACTGGTAGTTTTTTTAATCAGGAAATAGAAAATCACGAAACGGATGAATGGGCATTAAAGAACAATTTCGCTTCAATAGTACCTGTTAAAATAGATTTTACTGAGTATAATACTTTAAATAATTTAAAAGCTTGGAATATATGATTATGGAAGCAAAACCTAATATGATTAAAAAGTATAATAAACCTATTGTTGGTTTATTAGGAGGATTGATAATCCCAGCATTAAGTTTTTTTGTTTATTATGCCTATATCGCATTGTCTGCAGACAAATCTGTAACAATTGTAGAATATGTAAAAACAGTATATTATCAAGGAGCTTTTACTCCAATATTAAGTCTTTGTGTTTTGCCAAATTTAATTCTTTATTTTATTTTTAAAAAGCTAGATTATTGGTATGCAATAAAGGGAATAATAGTGTCTGTTTTAGCATATACAATACTAGTGTTAATCCTGAAATTTATGTAATGAAATACTTTATTATTGCTGGCGAAGCTTCAGGAGATCTTCATGCATCATTTTTAGTTGAAGAAATTAAAAAGATAGATAAAAATGCTATTTTTGAAGGCTGGGGAGGGGATTTGCTTGTAAGTCAGGGAGTTAAAGTGCTTAAGCATATCCGAGAATTAGCTTTTATGGGATTTGTCGAAGTTATTCAAAATTTAACAACAATACGAAAAAATTTTAAAGACTGTAAAGAGCAAATTGCAAACTTTAATCCTGATGCAGTTATATATGTTGATTATCCAGGATTTAATCTGCGTATGGCAAAATGGGTAAAGAAAAATAATTATAAATCTTTATATTTTATTTCACCAAATGTTTGGGCTTGGAAATCATCAAGGGTATATAAAATTAGAGATTATACTGACAAAATGTATACAATTTTGCCTTTTGAAAAAGAATTTTATAAAAAATATGGAATAGATGTTGAGTATTTTGGACATCCTTTGGTTGACGTGGTAAAAAAACATACGAAATCAGATATTTATTCATTTCGTAAGGAAAATAATATTAGTGAAAAGCCCATAATAGCACTAATGGCAGGTAGCAGAAAGCAAGAAATACATAAAATGTTACCAATAATGACAGACTTAGCAGAAGAATTTAATGAGTTTGAGTTTATAATAACAGGGGCTCCAGCAATTGAAAAAGAATTTTATTCTAAATTCATTGCAGATAAACCTGTTAAAATACTATTTGGAAAAACATATGATATCTTATCTCATTCTATTGCTGGTTTAATTACCTCTGGAACAGCAACATTAGAAGCAGCGCTTTTTGGAGTACCTCAAATAGTATGCTATAAAGGATCAAAGATTTCAGTTGCTATAGCAAAACTAATTGTAAATGTAAAGTATATTTCTCTTGTTAATATTATTTTAAATAAAAATGCAGTTACTGAGTTGATACAAAATGATTTAAATATTTCCAATCTTAAAAAAGAATTTATAAACATATTACCAAAAGGAGAAAAACATAAAAGAATCAAAGAAAATTACTTATCTTTGTATACGAAATTAGATCAACCTGGCGTTTACAATAGAGTTGCAGAGGATATGTATAATAGGATAATGAATGATTAAATTCTTAACAGTTTTATATATTATTGGAGTATCTTTTATTATTCCAGCTCAGGAAGTTTCTGTGGCTGTATATTATGAAAGAAAACCACAAGGAGTTACTATTACTGTACAAAAAGGAAAGTATCTTGTTTATAATGATTTTGAGTTAGTTGATACTTTAAATGCTGGAAATAATATTAGTATTGTTGAAGAATCAGAATATCTGGTATATAGAAATCGATCAAAAGCTTGGGCTACTAATACAAACATAAGAATTGTAAATGAGGGAGATGCAGCTTTTTTTATAAATTATACAGGATCTGTTGAGCCCGCTCGTTGTTATGAGGGTTGGTTAAAATTATCTCTTAAAAATTATAGTATTCTTGTTCTTAATTATGTGCCACTTGATTCCTATGTCGCTGCTATTGTAGAAGAACAAGGAGGTGGGATGGCATCAGAGGAATATTTTAAAACCAGAGCTGTAATGGCAAGAACTTATACTGTTTTAAATTATGGAAAGCATTCAAATGAAGGGTTTGATTTATGTGATGGCTCGCATTGTCAAAATTATAAAAACAAAGCAACAAATAGAGTTGTGATAAATTCATCAAAAAAAACAGCTAATTTAGTTCTTGTAGATAAATATAAAAATCTTATAAATCCATTTTATCATTTAAATAGTGGTGGATTTACAATACCTGCCGAATATGTATGGGATAAAGAGCAAACATATCTAACTAGTATTGTAGATGAATATGCTTCTGAAGGTCAGAATTTTTCTTGGAAAACATTAATTCCAGCTGCAGAATGGCAAACATATTTGATAAATAAAGGTTTGAAAAGTGCAAGCTCTAAACTTCATAAAAATCTTTTAATTAAACAGGATAAAAATAGGATTTCAGAATATAAAGTAGGAGATGATGCTATTAAATTATATACGATTATGTCTGACTGGGGTTGGAAATCGTCATATTTTACTATGAGTTTAGATAAAGGTGTAATTTCTGTTAAAGGAAATGGTTTAGGAAATGGTGTTGGATTATCAGTTGAAAGTGCAAAGGTTATGGCTTCAAAAGGATATATATATAGTGACATTCTAAACTACTTTTATAAAGATATTAGAATAGTTAATTTGAATGAGTTAAATGTTTATGCTCAAATGATTGCTAGTAATAAAAAGGAAAAGCCTTAAAACAATATTTTAATTAGTAGTGTTAAGTTTAGTATTAGATGCCTATAATTTATATTATGTTAAATAGAGTTATAGCAAATCTATATTTATATCCTATTTTCTCTCTATAGTTTATTAAAAGTTTTTAACTAGAAATAAGTACAATTTTTTGCTTTTTTGATCTATCTGCTCTTCGACAAATCCAACAACAGGTATAAACATCAAGTTAATGTCAAAATTACCAAAATCCTTTGGTTCTAATGAGTTTCGTTTTACATCAGGGATTTCTATATTATAGTATTTTTCTACCATTCGCTTTTTACCATTTAAATAAAATACAACTTCTTGTTCAATCCAAGAACTTCCGTTTATTTGTATATAGTCATTAAATACTACTTCTTCTTTACCAAATTCCGTAGATTTTATCATTTTAATAAAATATAGATGTTCAGCATCAAACCATACCTGATTAGATGTTGTATCACCATTTTCAGCACCTATTACATAAATTTCTTTGCCTTTATGTTTTCTCTTTTCAAATTTACTTATGTCATAATCTAGATTAGAAATTCTTTCATATGCTTCTTCTGATGTCATATTGAATATATCTAAACTAAAAATTACTAAATCATGAGTAACTTTTTCGCTGTATTTTACTTTATTATTTTCAAAAATATAAACCGAATCATCTTTATATAAATAACCATTATTTAAAGAATCGCTATCAACCTTTATGATAAGCTGACTCGGATAAACATACTCTTCACACCATCTTTCAGATCTTACGATTGAATCATTTTTGTAAAAATTGGTTGTTTGTAAAAACTTTATTTGTTTAAACCATTTCCCATAATATTTATCTTCTATTTCTTGCAATAGTTTTTCTGTGGAATCAACACTTTTATTGCATGAAACAAATCCTAAGAATAAAGGAATGAAAACCAGTAGTATGTTAATCCTATTAAAGCTCGACATGAGATAATATTTGTAAGTTTCAGTATATTAAGTGTTTAATAATGCTTCCTGTCTTGTGTTAAATAAATAAAGATATCTTTTTTTTAATAAATTTATAGTAACAATATTTAACAAACGTTTATATACACCATTATGTTACAATAGCAATATATATTTTTCAAAAATAAGTTTAATTTTAATATAAACTCATATTATATCTGTGAAAATATAATATACTTCGGTAAAATCCATACAAATGGAAGTAAAATAATTATGAATTATAGTTTTTGTCCGTTAAGAAATACTGAATGAACTAAATCAGAGCCATATGCATATGGTAAAAATTGATAAGTAGGAATGTCTGTTGTGATAATCAGATTTGCAAGTTTTCCTTTTGTTATACTACCAGTAATGTCGCTCACTCCCATTGCATATGCAGTGTTTAGGGTAGTTGCATTGATTGCTTCTTCTGGCAATAATCTATAGTTTACACAAGCAAAAGACATCATTAGTTTCATATTTCCACATGGTGATGACCCAGGATTATAATCACTTGCAAATGCAACTGGTAATCCTGAATTTATCATATTTCTTGCAGGTGCATAAGGCATATTTAAAAAGAATGCTGCTCCTGGAAGCACTGTAGGCATAGTTTCGCTTGATAATAGAGCCTCTATTTCATCTTTTTCGGTATATTCGATATGATCAACAGAAAGTGCATTGTACTTAACTCCTACTTGAATTCCACCAGAATTTGCTAGTTCATTAGCATGTATTTTTGGTCTCATACCATATTTTACTCCTGCCATTAATATACGATCTGTTTCTTCTACTGTAAAGAACCCTTGATCACAAAATACATCTATATAATCTGCAAGGTCTTCTGCTGCAACTAATGGAAGCATTTCGTTTATTACAAGATCTACATATTCGCCTTGTCTGCCTTTATATTCTGCTGGAACAGCGTGTGCTCCAAGGAAAGTAGATTTTATAATTATAGGAGTTGCCTCACGTAAACGCTTGATAACTCTAAGCATCTTTATTTCATCTTCAGGAGTAAGACCATATCCACTTTTAATTTCTACAGCACCTGTCCCCTGCCCGATTATTTCGTGGATTCTTTCCAAAGATTGCTCATAAAGCTCATCTTCACTTATATTATGAAGAAGTTTTGCAGAATTCAGGATACCTCCACCCCTTTTAGCAATTTCTTCGTAGCTTAAGCCTTTAATTTTGTCGCTGTATTCAATTTCACGACTTCCAGCATAAACTATATGAGTATGTGAATCACAAAAAGATGGCATTACTATCTTTCCGGTAGCGTCAATTTCATTATATTCATCAATATCATCAAAGATTTCTTCGTTAAGATCCTGCATACTCCCAAAATCTTTTATTTTCTCACCATCTATTAGTAACCATGCATCCTGAATTGTATTAAGTTGAGCCATTTCTTTACCTTTAAGTAAGAGTTTTCCTTCTTCCTGAATTCCAATTAGCTCTTTAATATTTTTTATAAGTGTTTTCATTTGTTTTACCTTTTATATTATTTTACAAAATAAATCAAAATTGTAGCGATTGACAAATGAAATTTTGGGGAATGTTGAGAGTGTTAATTTTTGGGGAGAAATATAATCATGAAATCTGTTTTTTGATAGATTTGTACACACCTCAACTATCTACATTTGATAAATCTAATGATATCTGATAGTTGAAAATTTAATCACAACTATTTCTTCTATTGTTTTATATTTTAAATTTAATATGTTATATTTACAAATCTCACAAATTAAGTAAGTGAAAATTATAAAACATTCGTATATGCAAAAATATATTTTAAAATGAATTTGCTTTAAGTGTTTGGTAATTAGTTGTTTGGTAATTTAGTAGAAGTTAATGTTAGTGAATAAAAAAGCGAATATTTTGGAAAAATATGTCGTAAATAAAGGAGTTACCAAACATAAAAAAGAGCAGTCCATTGAATTAGAAAACGAGCAAAATAGAAATTAACAAAAATTATAAATTTTTATAAACATGACAAGACAAATTGTATTAACGTGCATAATGCTACTAGGAGTAGTATTTGCACAAGCCCAAAACTCTGCAACCACCAGCGGAGGCGAAGCCTCGGGTAGCGGAGGTTCATCGAGTTACTCCGTAGGACAGGTTGTTTACACCACCAATACAGGAACAAATGGTTCTGTGGCACAAGGCGTTCAACAACCTTACGAAATTTCGGTAGTAACAGGTATAGAAGAAGCCAAAGACATAAACCTTTCTGTTTCGATGTATCCAAATCCAACAACCGATTTTTTACAGTTGAAAGTTGAAAGTGAAAAGTTGAAAGACTTATCATATCAACTTTACGATATTACTGGGAAACTTTTACAAAGCGAAAAAATAACAGGCAGTCAAACAAGCATTGTTATGAGCAATCTTTTGCCTGCAACCTATTTTGTGAAAGTAATTCAGGGAAATAAAGAAGTTAAAACATTTAAGATAGTGAAAAGGTGAAAGGGAAAAGGTGAAAGTATAAAGGGGAAAGTATAAAGGGTAAAGTATAAAGGGTAAAGAGGAAAGGGGAAAGTATGGGAATAGAGCGATTTGAAGATATTATTGCATGGCAAAAAGCAAAAGATCTTACTGTTAAAATATATCATTTGTTTAAAGCAAGTAAGGATTTTGGTTTTAATGACCAGATACAGCGTGCTTCAGTTTCTGTAATGAATAATATTGCAGAAGGGTTTGAACGCAGGAGTAATAAAGAATTTAAATATTTTTTATATATAGCCAAAGGTTCGTGTGGTGAAGTTCGCTCTATGCTCATTATTGCACATGAACTTAAAAAGATAAATACTTCAGATTACAAAGTATTATTATCACTTTCTTTGGAAATATCAAGAATGTTATTTGGATTAATCAAATACTTATAAATTTTAAAAATCAACAAAATGAACACAAATTTATTAAAATCGGTTTTAGTACTTTTTACTTTAATCTTGTACATTTTACCTGCCTTCGGGCAAAGCCCGTATGGCATGAGTTATCAGGCAGTTATCCGCAACAGCAGCGATGCTTTGGTAACCAATACCCAGATTGGTATGCAAATTAGTATTTTACAAGGTTCTGCAAGCGGAACGGCAGTTTATGTTGAAACACAAACTCCTACCACCAATGCCAATGGTTTGGTAGCACTAGAAATTGGTAACGGAAATACATCTGATGATTTTTCAAGCATAGATTGGTCGGCAGACAACTATTTTATTAAAACTGAAACCGATCCAGAAGGAGGTACAAACTACACCATAACAGGAGTAAGCCAGTTGTTGAGTGTGCCTTATGCTTTGTATGCTAAAACGGCTGAAAGTGTAAGCGGAGGCATTACCGAAAGTGACCCAACTTACACAAGCAGCGAAGCAGCCAATATTACAGCAACTGATATTACTAATTTAGGTAATCTTTCGGGCGTGAATACAGGCGACCAAGATTTAAGCACTTTAGCAACAAAAACCGCCTTGGGCGACTCAACTGCACAGGTTCGTAGCGAGATACCCGATGTAAGCGGTTTTCTTTCTACCGAAATCGACCCGACATTTACAAGCAGTCAGGCAGCTAATATTGATGCAACTGATATAATCAATTTAGATAATCTTTCAGGCACAAATACCGGCGACCAAGACCTAAGCACATTGGCAACCAAAACCGCTTTGGGCGACTCAACAGCACAGGTTCGTAGCGAAATACCCTGCGTACCCACCGGCACCCAAGTCGGCGAAATGCAATTCTGGGACGGTACAGCTTGGGTAACGGTTGCAGCAGGCAATGACGGGCAAAGATTGACATATGTTAATGGTTTACTCACTTGGATTGATAATGATGCTAATGTTGACCCTGAAACAGGACTGGTATGGAAAGATGTAACTTCCACCACCGGAGAAATATGGATGGATCGTAATCTCGGTGCTTCACAAGTAGCCACAAACAGTACTGATGCCGATGCTTATGGAGACTTATATCAGTGGGGGCGTGCAGTCGACGGACATGAAAGCAGAACATCAAACATAACAACTACATTAGCAACAAGCGATACCCCTGGGCATGACGATTTTATTACCAACAGCAGTAGTCCTTACGACTGGCGTAGCTCACAAAATGACAACTTATGGCAGGGCGTAAGTGGCACCAACAACCCATGCCCAAGTGGTTACCGCTTACCAACAGAAGCGGAATGGGAGGCAGAACGTACAAGTTGGAGCAGTAACGATGCAGCCGGTGCTTTTAACTCACTGCTTAAGTTGCCCGTGGCAGGTCGCCGCGACTATAGCTGTGGTTTGATCCTCAGTGTGGGATCCAGCGGAACCTATTGGTCAAGTACTGTAGGTGGTACCAGCTCGCGGGGCTTGAGCTTTGGCAGTAGCACTGCCAACGTGGACAGTGGCAATAGGGCTAACGGTCTCTCTGTGCGTTGCCTTAAGGATTAAATGAGTTGGAAAGTTAAAAAGTTATAAAGTAGAAAGTTTAAAATCCGCCTAGCTGTTTTAACTATCTACTTTTGATTTTACAAACTAAATATTATAAGAATTGAGAAATTTGAGGATATTATTGCATGGCAAAAAGCAAAAGATTTAGTAGTTCGTGTTTATAATTTATTCGAACAAAGCAAAGATTTTGGAATGGCGTATCTTCTATCGCAAAACAATAAATCTTTTGTCGTTATATTAGTCGAAAGCGAGAATCTGCAATTATCCTTTGAATTGCCGGAAAGTATAAAAATCATTGAAGGCAAACAAAACCAACCCTGCTAACTCGGATATGTAATCCGAGTGTAGTGCCACTTTCCAACCCCAATCTCCACTAAAATCTCCAATTCCCTCCCTCCTTTGAAAACAAATTACTATTTTTACAAAAAATTGATATTTTCAAGAGAATTTACATGATGTAAAAAAATTTAAGAATATGAATAAACTACCTGCTAATTATACTCAGACGCTTACTGCGATAAAAGAAAAGATTAATCATGCTCGTTATCAAACGATGCAAAAGGTTAACACTGGTATGATTAATTTGTATTGGGAAATTGGGCAAACAATTGCTCAAAAAATCAGCGATGAAGGTTGGGGAAAGAGCGTTGTAGAAGTACTTGCTGTTGATTTGCAGGCAACATATAAAGGTGTAAAAGGCTTTTCTGCTCGCAACCTTTGGTATATGAAGCAATTTTTTGAAACATATTCCGAGAATGATTTTCTGCAACTGTTCGTTGCAGAAATTCATTGGGGTCATAATATTGAGATTTTTACAAAACTTAAAACTGTAGAAGAACAAAAATTTTATATTCAAATGTGTAAGGAAAGAGCCTGGTCTAGGCCTATTTTAAAAGAACATATAAAAACCAGAACTTTTGAAAATATAAAGCTTAGTCAAAACAATTTTAAGCAAACTTTACCCGCTCATAAAGTAGAAGAGTTGAAATGGGCATTTAAAGATGAATACGACTTTTCGTTTTTAGAATTATACGATGATGTAAAGGAGCGTGAGCTTGAAAATGCACTGGTAAAAAATATTACGCAAACATTAGGTCAATTTGGGCACAATTTTGCTTTTATGGGTCAACAGTTTCGTTTAGAACTTAATGGTAAGGAATACTTCATCGATTTACTGTTTTATCATCGACAAATGAAGCGTATGATAGCCATTGAGCTAAAAACAGTTGAGTTTAAACCCGAGCATAGCCAACAATTAAATTGGTATCTACATTTACTTGACAAAACGATAAAATACCCTGACGATGACACAAGCATTGGTATTTTGTTGTGCAAGAGCAAAGATAGGGTTACTGTTGAATATGCACTTGAAATGGCAACAAAACCTATGGGTATTGCTACATTTAATTATTATCAGTTACCAAAAGAAATAGCACAATTTTTACCTTCAGAAGAAGACTTTAACCGAATTATTAAAGATATAGAATAAACTGACTTAAAAATCTATAGTAAGTAGTAATGTTTTTATAATTTAATTACCATCTGAAAAAAACAGGGATTAATCAGAAAACAAATTACTATTTTTACAAAAATTTGATATAAACGATGGAATACAAAACAATAGTTCTTACCAAACATAATAAAGTCGCTACTCTTAAGCTAAATTATGAACAAAAGTTGAACTCATTAAGTCAATTATTTTTTGATGAATTCGATCATGCTATTGAGGATGTACGAATGGATAAGGAGAGTTTGGTGTTGATAATAAGAGGAACAGAAAAAGTATTTTCTGCTGGTGGCGATTTAAAGGAAATTGGCGATGCTGATTCTGATAAAGCATTGATGATGTGTATGCGTGCACAGAAATCATTTGAAGCATTACAAAGTCTTAAAGTGCCAGTGATTGCTGCTATGGATGGAATCGTTTTTGGCGGTGGCTTTGAGATGGCTTTGCATTGTGATGTCAGATTTTGTACTAATGAAACTATTTTTCGTTTGCCGGAATCAGATTTGGGACTAATTCCCGGTGCAGGGGGCATAAGTATGTTTTCAAGACTGATTGGATCTGCAGATGCTGCTTATTATTTATTTACAGGAAATCAGATAACTGTTGAAACTGCTTTGAATAAAGGAATTGTACAAAATGTTTTTACCCGCGACGAAATGTATTCAGAAGTTGAGTCGTTTGCTCAAATCATTATCAAAAAGAGTCCGCAGTCAATTGCTGCAATAAAAAGACTTTTAGTGATGAATATGTACGAAAATCTTGATGAATGCCTTACTGCAGAAGTAAGAGAATTTGTATCTGTTCAACAAAATGTAGGGAAAATCATGATTGAAGAGTTTTTTAAGAATAAAAAGAAATCGAAATTATGACAGATAGTTATATTTTTACTGGTACTGGCTTTGTTACCGGGAAATACAAGATTACGAATGATGAGATTTACAGCAATGTAAAGAAGGGTTTTCTGGAAGGGTTTAACGATGCAAGAATTGAAGAATCAGATTCTTATAAGTCTATGAAAGAGAAATATCCTGATGTAAATCCTTTCGATTATATGGTTCATCATAAGATGGGATTTAAAGACAGGTATCATGTGGTTCCCTTCCCTCCTGTTGAACATATGTATAAGAATGCTGATAATTCACTTGATTTAGCTGTTAAAGCAATAGATAAGGCTTTGCGTATTGCTGGGATATCAGGAAAACAAGTTGATGCTTGGTTTGTAGGAACAGCTACTCCAAGTCAATATGCACCTGGAATTGCAGAGTTTGTAAAAGCTTATTTTACAGATGTAAATGATACAAATCAAACATATTCACTTACTTCTGCTTGTGTAGGTTTTAATATAAACCTAGAGAATGCTGTTGTTTTTTTTGAAAATCATCCAGAAGCAAATCATATTGTAGTTGCTCATGCAGAAGTAATGTCAAAATTATTGTTGAACGAACAGGACTTTGTCCCATTTTCAACCTTTGGAGATTCTTCAGCAGCAGTAGTTTTAAGTCGTGTACAGACTCAGAAAAAAGTCGGTGTAATCAATCATTGTAATGGTGAAGATGTTGCTATGCTTGATTTTTTGGGAGCAAACAACAAAGGGAATTTATATATGGATGCTCGACGAGTAAAGTCAAGAGCTGTTCCCAATATTGCTAATAGCATGCAATTACTAATGGAAAAATGTGGGTGGTCAAAGCAGGATGTTGATTGGTTTATCCCACATCAAACCGGGAATGCTATAGTTTTGTCAGTCAGGGACTTGTTAGATATTGATGATGAAAAATTATTTCAGGAAGTTCAGTATGAATATGGAAATCTTTCTGGAGCATCAATTCCGGCTTGCATAGATGTTTTACAGAATACCAATAGGCTTAAATCTGGTCAGAAACTAATATCTGCTGTTGCTGGTTTAGGAGGAGAATTTGGTGGTTTTGCCTATATTGTCCCTGATGAAATTCCAAAGAATACTCCACAAAAAGAGTTGCAAGGAAAACGCTTTTTAATTACCGGAGCTACTGGAGCCATTGGCAGTCGTATTGCGACATTTGCTGCTGAACAAGGAGCTGATCTTATTATTCATTATAATTCAAATACTGAATTTGCTGAGAACCTTAAAGCAAAAATAACAGAAAAATATTCTGTGCAAGTTGATCTTTGGAAAGCCGATTTGTCAGATAGTGAGAATGTTAAAGCATTCATTGATAAAGTAAAAAATGATAATATTGAGCTTGATTATTTAATAAATACTCATGCTATTACTGGAGGATTATCAAAAGCAAGTAAAGTTTCTGATGAAGAGTTTGCGAAAGTTTTAAGTGCTAATTATCTGTCAATTAAGAGTTTGTGTAATGGTTTGATTGACGTAATTAAGGAAGGAGTTTTGATAACAGGTTCTGTTGGTGAAGATGCACAATTTCCGGGATCGGCTTCTTACGTGTCATCTAAGCGAGCTCTAAGAGGTTATGCAGTTAATTTAGCAAGCAAACTTTATGAGCGTAGAGTAAATTGTATCTACTATTTACCAGGCTTAATAAATGACGGAATGATTGCAAAGCTTGATAATAAACAAATTTTAGCGTCTATTATGTCGGTTGGTCAAGCAGAGCTTATTGAGTGTGATGATATTGCATTAAGAATGCTGAAGTCTGTGTGTAGATTGAAAATTGCAGATATTCGAATGTCTTATGAGTCTAAACTTAAGGTTATTAAAGACGGATATCTTAAGTTTTAATTTAATGTATTAGAATATGTTTACAAATTATATATTTAGTGGTTACGGTTATTATGCCGGGAAATATAAAATTACAAATAATGATATTTCTGAGGCTATTGATAAAGAGTTTTTGCAGGGTTTTAGTACTAGTAAACTTCAAAAAAGCGAAAACTATCAAAAGTTTTTAAAATTAAATCCTAGAAAATCTCCATTTGATTATTTTGCTGGTTACAAAATGGGATTTTATGAGCGACATCATGTAACGCCCTTCCCTCCTACAACTAAGAAGCTTTATTATGCAGAAACTTCTTTGGATTTGGCAGTAAAGTCGATTAAAAATGCTTTGAATGATGCTCAAATCCAAGCAAGTGATATTGATGCCTGGATGTTAAGCACAGTTTCTTCACCTGAACAAGCTCCTGGAATTGCAGCTACTGTAAAATCATACTTTGTAGGATTTGATAATTACACTCCTACCTTTAGCTTACAATCCGGATGTGCTGGATTTAATATTAATCTTGAAAGGGCTGTAGAATTTTTTAAAAACCATCCAGAAGCAAAGAATATTGTAGTTGCTCATACTGAAACAATGTCATCATTTCTAACAAATAGAATAAAATTTGTTCCTTTTGTAACATTTGGAGATGCAGCAGCAGCTGTGATACTAAGTCGTACAGAAGATTCGGAAAAATTTGGACTTTTAGATGTTGTAAATCATCACGACTTAAAAATGTTAGATTATGTTGGTGTTGATGCTAATATGAATCTTTATATGGACGATAGTCTTATCAAGGATCGAGCTACAATTAATCTTCCGATAGCTTCGAAAGAATGTCTCGAAAATACAGGATGGGCAGTTGATGATGTTGATATTCTTGTTCCGCATCAGACTGGTGACGTAATTCTTAGACCAGCAGCCGAAAAGCTTGGTTTACCTCAAGAGAAACTATATCTTGAAGCTCAGAATTATTACGGTAATGTTTCCGGATCGACAGTTCCACTGGGATTGTCTCTACTTCATGAGCAGAACCGTTTAGTTGATGGTATGCACGTGTTGAGTGCTACTGCCGGTGTTGGAGGTAATTTTGGAGCATTTAGTTATATTGTTAAAAATAGTAAAAAGAACGAGCAGTTTCAATTGCATAAAAATGAATTAAAAGGTAAAACCGTATTGTTACTTGGTGCATCTGGAAAACTAGGATATAGTTTAGCTCAAGAGCTTGAAAACAGAGGCGCAACAATGCTTCTTCAGGGTAATGAGAACGTAGGAAAACTTGAATCTTTTAAGAATGCAACAGTCTTTAAATGTGATTTTACTGATAAAAATTCTCTGGAAAACTTTATCTCAGCACTAAAGCAGTACAATAGAATAGATTATTTAATCAATGCATCAGGAAAAATTAGCGGAGATAATGTGTTTGATGTAAACTTTAATGGTCCAGTAAGTATTGTAAATTCAATTATTGATAAAATTACAGAAACAATTATCAATGTAGGTACTGCAGCAGAAGATTTTGAGTTGAAGTCTTATGACGAATGGATATCCTCTAATAGAGCTTTTCATGGATATTTAGCCTCGGCTAGTGGGGAATTTCATAAATATGGCATTAGAACAATATATTTACAAATTGGAATACTAGAAAAAGGCTTGAGCGATCCAATCGACAATAAGTATAAATTTAAGCTCATGTTATCGACAGGTCAAGCAGCTTGTCTAAAAATTAGTGAAGTTTGTAATAAAGTTGCAAATTCTTTGTATCTTCCTAAAGTTTTAAATGTGCAGTACTCTTATGAAAACGCAATGTTGCTGGGACACATGGGGTACAAGCTCGAGGTAGATATCTAAAACTACAAAATGAAAAAAATATTATTGTCGTTATTTGTGTATTTTATTGTAATAAATGCTTTTTCAATAAAAGAAACAAGATTATTAAGGTTTCCAACGGTTGCAAATGATACTGTTATTTTTACATATGCAGGAGATTTATATCTAGTTGCATGTAAAGGAGGAGTTGCTACCCGAATAACTTCACACGAAGGTTATGAAATGTTTCCTCATTTTTCTCCTGATGGAAAAAACATAGCTTTCACAGCTCAATATGATGGCAATACAGAGGTTTATATTATGCCATTTTCAGGTGGTTCTCCTACCCGACTAACCTATACTGCAACTCTTGATCGTGATGACATTTCTGATAGAATGGGACCAAACAATATTGTTTTGGGTTGGACTCCTGATGGGAAAAACATCATTTATAGAAGTAGAAGTAAATCATTTAATGATTTTAAAGGCGAACTATTTTTAGTACCAATTGAAGGTGGCATGAGTAAGCAAATTCCTCTAGAAACAGGATCTTGGTGCTCATATTCTCCAAATGGAAATCAATTAGCTTTTAACAAAGTTTTTCGAGAATTTAGAACTTGGAAATATTATAAAGGAGGTATGGCTGATGATATTTGGATATTTGATTTTTCAAATCAAAAAACTGTAAATATTTCAAACAATCCCGCGCAAGACATTTTTCCTATGTGGGTTGATGAAAAAATATACTTTTTATCAGATAGAGACAGAATAATGAATTTGTTTGTTTATGATATTAAGTCAAAAAGAACTAATAAATTAACAAACTTTTCAAGGTATGATATAAAATTTCCAACATTAGGTGATAATAAAATAATTTTTGAAAACGGAGGTTATATTTATTATTATGATTTAGAAAAATCTGAAGTAATAAAATTAACTGTTAAGATTCGTGAAGATTTTGCTGCTAGTCGTACAGTTATTAAAGATGTTTCGTCTCAAATACGTAATATAGAACTTGCTCCTGATGGTTCTAGGATAATTGCCTCTGCCAGAGGTGATATATTCTCAATTCCCTCTAAAAATGGAATAACACGAAATATAACTTCTTCTTCTAATGCTCATGATAGAAATCCTATGTGGTCACCAGATGGAAACTATATTGCTTATATTTCTGATAAATCTGGAGAATACCAAATATATTTACAATCAACTAATTATAAAGATAAAGAGATTCAACTTACAAATTTTACTTCAGGGTATATATATTCCTTAAAATGGTCGCCGGATAGTAAAAATTTATTGTGGAATGATAAAAAATTAAATCTTAATTTAATTAATATTGATACAAAACAAATTACACGTGTTCACACTTCGATAATTTGGGAAATTTCTCATTTTAATTGGTCGCCTGATAGTAAATGGATAGTTTTTAGTGATCAGGACGAAGCTAGAGTATCTCAAATATATCTTTATAATATTGATACTGGCTATAAAAATGTAGTTACAACTCAATGGTACGATTCATATAGTCCTATATTTAGTAATGATGGAAAATATCTTTTCTTTGTTTCAAATCGAGATTTTAACCCAATTTATAGTAATACAGAATGGAATGTGGCCTATCGAGATATGAGTCGAATTTATTTCCTTACTCTAAGAGCAGATATCCCCTCTCCTTTTGGATTAAACGATGATGAAGTATTACCTCCTGAAAAAGAAGAATATGAACAGAACTTTGAAATAGATATTGAAAATATTGAAAATAGAATTGAAGTATTACCTATTGAACCAGGTACATATTCAAGTTTAAATTATGTAGAAAATAAGTTATACTACATAGAATCTCATTATAATAAAAAGTCGAAATTAAGATTTTTTGATTTTGAAACTCTCGAGATCGTTGATGTTGGGGAGTTTTCATATTATAAAATATCAGAAAATAAGAGAAAAATACTTGTAAAAAGTCAGGATAAATATTTTGTTGTCAATCTGCCTAAAAGTAAAGCAAACCTATCTAAATCAGTTGATTTTTCTAGTATGAAAGTAGCTGTTGATTTAAAAAAAGAATGGGAACAAATCTTTCATGAAGCTTGGAGACAAATGAGAGATTATTTTTATGACCCTTCATTACATAGAATTGATTGGATTAAACAACAAGAAAAATATGCCGAGTTATTACCTTATGTAAATAATAGAAATGACTTAAACTATTTAATAGGCGAAATGATTGCTGAACTAAATACAGGACATGCATATGTAAATGGTGGAGATAAATCACAACCTAAAAGAATTAAAATGGGATTACTCGGTGCTGAGTTTGAAAAAGATAAACGTTCAGGATATTTTAAAATTACAAAACTTTATAAAGGTGAAAATTGGAACGAAAAAAATCGATCCCCACTTTTGGGAATTGGGCTAAATATAAATGAAGGAGATTATATTATTGGGATTAATGGAACAGATTTGGCAGATGTCCCAAATATGTACTCTTTACTAATTGATAAAGCAAACAAAATAATTGAAATAGAAGTAAATACTAAACCTGATGATAAAGATTCACATAAATATCTTATTAAACCCATTGAAGATGAGTCTGAACTAATTTATTTTAATTGGGTACAAAATAATATAGATAAAGTTTCTAAAGCCACAGAAGGAATGGTTGGATATATACATATTCCTGATATGTCTCGTGTAGGATTAAATGAATTTGTAAAATATTATTATCCTCAATTATCAAAAAAAGCTCTTATAATTGATGATCGTGGAAATGGCGGTGGAAATGTGTCAACTATGCTTATTGAAAGACTTCGAAGAGAAATGTCTATGATGGTTATGTCGAGAGATGTCCCGGTTCCAAAATCAAAACCTGATGGGATGTTGAATGGGCCAAAAGTATTAATTATTGATCAGTATTCTGCTTCTGATGGTGATTTATTCCCATATCAATTTAGAAAACATAAGTTAGGTCCTATTGTTGGAGTTAGAACTTGGGGTGGTGTTGTTGGAATAAGAGGAAGTTTGCCTTTTGTAGATGGAGCAAGCCTGCATAAACCTGAATTTGCCCATTATGATGAAAATGGTTGGATTATTGAAGGAATTGGTGTTGAACCCGATATTTTAGTTAATAATGATCTACATCAAGAGTTTCTTGGAAATGATTCCCAATTAGATAAAGCTATTGAGACTGTAAACGAAGAATTACTTAAATACGAAAAATCACTCCCTGAAATTCCAGAATTTCCTGACAAAAGTGATTAAGTTATTAACATATATTGTTTTTTTTAATATATTTAATTACATTTACCATGAAAATTTATTTTATAAACTAAAAATAGAATGTTATGAAAAAATTACTTGTTATTTTGTTCTCGGGAGTGTTACTTCTTAGTTTGTTTTCATGTGGTGGATCAAAGAAACCAGCTGAAAATCTAGACGATTTAAAAGAAAAATATGCAGATAAAGAATTTAAAGATTGTGATGAATTTATTAGTGCTGCAGAGGAAATGATGGATGTATATTTTAAAACTATTGATAAAGCAATTGATGGTGACGAAGATGCTGAAAAAGAATTAGAAGAATTTGAAGAATTCTTTGAAGATTTTGATGATGCAGCTGAAAAATTTGAAGATGAGTGCCCCGACAAATTTGATGAGTTTGAAGAAAAGTATGAAGAAAAGATGGACGAATACATGGAGAAAATGATGGAACTTTATACTGATGAAGATTATGACGATGAGTGGGACGAAGAATGGGATGAAGAATGGGATGAAGAAATGACTGATGAAGAATGGGACGAATTAATGGAGGATATGACTGACGAAGATTGGGAAGAGTTGGAAGATGAATTAGAAAATATGACTGACGAAGATTGGGAAGAAGTATTATCTGAATAATCAAATCATAAATAAAAGTATTAGGAGGCTTTCTGTTATAGAAAGCCTCTTTTTTATAAAAATTATAAATGTTATCAGTTATTAATTGTGACTGATATTTTTTATATTATTTTTGTGTAATAAATAAATAGTAAGCCTTATGAAAAAAGCATTTACATACATTACAATTGTTGTAATTGTCACAAGCGTCTTAGTTTCATGTAATAACAAAAACAAAAAATCAAAAGAAGAAAATGAAATTGTAGAAGCTAAATCTCTTAAAGATTTAAAAGAAAAATATTCTAATTATAAATTTGAAAATTGTGATGAATTCCTTGCTGCTGGTGATGAAATGCTGAATGTTTATGTAAAAACTATAGATAAAGCAATGAATGGAGATTCCCTTGCAAAGAAAGATCTGGATAGATTTGATACATTTATGAATCAATTTGATATTCTAGCAGATAAATTTGCAACTGAGTGCCCTGATCAATTTGAAGAATGGGCTAAAAAAAAGGAAATTCTAATATCAGAAGCAGCAGATAAATTATTTATTATATATAGTTCTGATTATAGTGATGATGTACTTGAGTATGATGAAGAAATTGGAAAAAACATTGATGAAGAAGTTGAACTTTTAAATCAGCAAGTTGAGCAAATTTTAAGTGAAGATTCATTGCTAAATAATATTCAATCATAGATGTTAAGCATTTGTATTCCTGTTTTTAATTATGATGCTTCCAAACTATTGGAGCAATTACATAAACAATGCTTAAATTTAGATATTCAATTTGAAATTATTATCCTCGAAGATGGTTCTGATCTAGATTGCATTAATGATATATCATATCTGGATTTTACTAAACAAATTATTCTCGAAACTAACTGTGGACGTAGTAAAGCACGAAACATATTAGCTGAAAATGCTATTTATCAAAAAATACTGTTTCTAGATTGTGATTCAGAAATCCCTTCGAATTGTTTTATTAAAAAGTATATTGAAAACTTAAATAAAACTGTCGTATGTGGAGGAACTAAATATTATCCAAGGCAATATAGCAGAGATAAATCATTAAGGTATACTTATGGGATTAAAAGAGAAATGATAAAATCTGAAAACAGAAATAAAAATCCTAATAAATCTTTTACTACAAATAATTTTCTTATTTCAAAATCGGTTTTTAACAAAATTAAATTCCGTGAATTCCTAACAAAATATGGACACGAAGATTCTTTGTTTGGATATGAGTTGCAGTGTGTCGGAATTGACATATATCATATTGACAACCCTGTTATTCATTGTGGATTAGAGGAAAATGAATTTTTTTTAAAAAAAACTAAAATTGCAATTAAAAACATTTTTGAAATCGAAACTTCAACCCAAATTGATAAAGATTTTTTTAATACGATTAATCTTGTTGTTGCATATAGAAAATACAAAAATTATGGCTTAACAATGTTTGTGAAACTATTTTTTAATATCTTTGAAAAAGCAATGAATAATTATATCGTCAAATCTAAAAAACCGTATTTATTTATTTTTGACATTTATAAGCTTGGATATTATATAAATTTAATCGATAATGGAGGAAGAAATATTGAAACTACCTAATTCAAATTAATTATCTTATCTATGTAAAAATGTTTACCTGAAGAGATAAAATACTATAATAAATACAATTAATATTATATCTTTGTGTATAACAATATTTAAACATTATTTAGACTTATGGAAAAACTCACAACAAATTATTTAGGATTAGAATTAAAAAGCCCTGTAATTGTTAGTAGCTCAGGGTTATCCAAAAAAATATCAAATATTATAGCTGCTGAAGCAAATGGAGCGGGTGCAATTGTTTTAAAGTCAATCTTTGAAGAACAAATAGTACATGAAAGTAATATTGCTATTGATAATAGTGTCGACTACCCCGAAGCTATTGATTATATAAAAAATTATTCTAAGTATAATTCAGTTGATGAATATATTCAACTTATTAAAGATGCAAAAAATGCTGTTAAGATTCCAATAATAGCTAGTATTAATTGCACAAGTGATGTTGAATGGGCTTATTTTGCAGAAAGAATAGAACAAGCTGGTGCAGATGCTATTGAATTAAATATGAATGTATTTCCTTTTAATCCTAATCAAAGTTCGGCAGAAATTGAAGAGAAATATTACAATATTGTGGAACAGGTTAAAAATAAGACAAATCTAAATATTGCCGTTAAATTGAGTAAAAATTTCTCTAATCTTCCATATTTTATCAAACAACTTAGTTTTAGGGGAATTAAGTCTTTTGTTTTATTTAATAGATTTTTTGAACCTATAATTGATATTGACAAACAAGAAATTACATCTTCGTCAGTTTTAGGAAATGAAAATGAGCTTAAAACTTCTTTACGTTGGGTTGCCATTATTAAAGGATTGTTACCTGACATTGAAATATCAGCATCTACAGGCATACATAATGCAAAGGGAGTTATTTCTCAAATTTTAGCTGGTGCAGACACAGTACAATTATGTTCGGTATTATATAGAAAAGGCGTTGAAGAAATAAAACCAATAATAACAGAAATAGAAAATTGGATGGATAAAAAGGGATATAAGTCTGTTAATGAATTTAGAGCAAATCTTTCATATAAAAATATCAGTAATCCTCAAATGTATGAAAGATTCCAGTTTATAAAGCACTTTGCAAATATTGAATAAGGCTTTTATATAATAAATTTGATTATTCTGTACTTTTTGACAAGTTTATTATCATTATATTTATTATTGGTATAATTTAATATTTATTGTAAGATTTCTCATAGTAAATAATTATAAATTATACTAATTTTGTCATTCTCAAAAATATAAGTAATTATAAAAATGTTTAAAATGAAATACAAATCATATACTCTTCGTAATTATAAGGAAATCAAACAGTTGTCATTGTTATCAAAAGAAGATCTTAAAAGTATTGAAGTCGTTGGAAATGTATTGCCTTTTAAAACAAATAACTATATTATAGATCAATTGATAGATTGGAATAATTATAAGGAAGATCCAATGTTTCATTTAACGTTTCCTCAAAAAGAAATGTTAAGTAAAGAAAATTATAAAATGGTTGAAGATGCTATTGATAATAGATTATCTGATAAAGAACTATTTGATATATGTTATAATATTCGCGAAAAATTAAATCCACATCCAGCAGGTCAACAATGTTTAAATGTTCCACTTTATAATGGAAATATGATGTCTGGTGTTCAACATAAATATCGTGAAACAGTTTTGTTTTTTCCATCTTCAGGACAAACTTGTCATGCATATTGTACTTTTTGTTTTAGATGGCCTCAATTTATTGGGGATAAAAAATTGAAATTTGCCGGAAAAGAATCACAAGATTTAGCAGTTTATTTACAGACTCATCATGAAGTTACAGATTTACTATTTACTGGTGGAGATCCTATGACAATGAGTTCTAAAGTCTTTAAAAAATATCTTGATTCAATCTGGAAAGTTATTGATAAAACAAATATACAAACTATTAGAATTGGAACTAAGTCTCTAAGCTTTTGGCCATATAGATTTGTTACAGCAGATGATTCTAAAGAAATGTTAGATATTTTTAAAATGATTGTTGATAAAGGAATTAATCTTGCATTTATGGCACATTTTAATCATCCTGTAGAATTAAGTACTCCTATTGTTAAGGAAGCAATAAAAAAAATTCATGATACAGGTGCACAGATTAGAACACAATCACCTATATTTAAACATATTAATGACGATCCTGACATTTGGGCAGAACTATGGCGTAAACAAGTCAATCTTAATTGTATACCCTACTATATGTTTATGGCAAGAGATACTGGCGCAAAAGAATATTTTGAAATACCTATTGTAGAAGCATATGATATTTTTAGAGAAGCATATAGTAAAGTAAGTGGTATATGTAGAACTGTCAGAGGGCCAAGTATGTCATGTACCCCAGGAAAAATAATGGTGTCCGGTGTTGCAGAAGTAAATGGAGAGAAGGTTCTTGCATTAAGATTTATTCAAGGTCGTAATCCTGATTGGGTTGCAACCCCATTTTTTGCAAAATATGATAAAAATGCTTCTTGGATGAGTGAACTAAAGCCTGCTTTTGGAGGTAAATTTTTCTTTGAAGATGAAATGGAAGAAATATATCATCAAAAGTACTCAGATTGTGAGG
>CAYUWD010000041.1:0-25706 GCA_964448235.1 uncultured Bacteroidales bacterium
ATAATATGAAAGTAATTGCTTTTAACGGAAGTCCTCATCCAAATGGGAATACATACCATGCACTAAATTTGGTTTGTAACGAACTAGAAAAAGAAGGTATTGAAACAAAAGTAGTAACTGTAGGAAACAAAATGATTGGAGGTTGTTTAGCTTGCAATAAATGTATTAAAAATAAAAATGAAAAATGCATAAATGACAATGACAAAGTAAATAATTGGATTCAAATGATTAAAGAAGCTGATGGAATTCTCTTAGGGGCACCTGTTCATTATGCATCAATACCGGGGAATATGAAGTCCTTTTTAGACAGAGCTTTCTATGTGGCAGGAATGAACAATAGCCTTTTTAGACACAAAGTTGGAGCAAGTATAGTTGCTGTCCGCCGCACAGGAGGTATGCCTGCTTTTAACGAATTAAACAACTTTTTAAATTATTCTGAAATGCTACTACCAACTTCAAACTATTGGAACGTAATTCATGGAACAAGTCCTGGCGAAATTCTACAAGATTTAGAAGGCGTACAAACACTGCAAATTTTAGGTAAAAATATGGCGTATTTACTAAAATTAATAGATAATACCAAGGGTAAAATTATTCCACCAAAAACAGAAAGAAAGACAGTTATGAATTTCATTAGATAATAAATATTACTAGAATACTCTTCACTATTTTTCTATGAACCATAAAAACTAAAAGCTATACTTATACCCAAATTTAAACACAAAATCTGTAACAGGATTGCATTCAAAGAACTCTCTTTGAATCATATAGGCAACATCAACGGAGTTATTATTGTTAAATTCATAATCAACTCCAACAGATGCTCTCAGCTTAGACATTGGTTGATAATCTTCATACCATACTGGGTGAAAAGACTCAGCAAACAAATATGGTTTAAACTTTTTAATTTTGTATGAGAGTTTTATACGTGAACGCAAGGTGTTTTTTGAATCTGAATCATAATCATAAAACTCCACATTTTGCTTCTGTGTTTGATACTTTAATCTAATATCCACATCTATATCCCCCAATTCAAATTCTTGAGTAAAATCCATAGAAAAACGGCTCCTAGGCTCATACATATTATTGAGCTCCTTCTTTAAACTATAACGATAAGAAACTGCAAGTTTACTTTTTTTACTAAATCGGTATTTAATACTAAGTTCATTAATAAAATTTCCAAGTTCACTAATATTCTCATTAAATCTCTCACTATTTGAATAGCCAATAGAAAATGATTGAGTAAATCTTTTTTCAATACTTATATCTGCCCACAAACCAGCATCTCTATCTTGAGAGAGCCCGAACAATGAAAAACATAAAAACAATATAATAGCAATGAATTTAATCATTGTAATATATCTTAATTTTTGCACTATCCTTAAGGAAATCTATTCTACCTACAGTAACATTATAGATATCTAAACCTGTTCTTTCTCTAAGTTCATCAATAAACATTGCCCTATTTTGGGGTTTAATTAACTCTGTGTTATCGTAATAAATACTTTTTGTATTAAAACTTTTGAAAAACATTCTACTATCCAGAACAAAAGTCATTACAAGTATTATTGTATTGATAGCAATACTCTCATAATATTCAAGATTGATTGCATTTAATAATCCTAAGGCAATAAAGATAAACAGATACGTCATATCTTTCATTGAAATACCAGCAGTTCGATATCTAAGCATTGAGAACACCGCAAATAGACCAAAAGCTGCTCCCATACTTATCTTTACCTCATTCATAATATATGTCATTAAAAATATTATTACATTAAATAACATAAATGTAAATATATACTCCCTCCTTCTATTGTTTGGAAAATAAATAAGGAAAATTATTAAAATAACTGTAAGAAGATTAATCCCCAATTTAATAAAAAATGAACCATTAATATCAATTTCTTCTACTTTTTTACCCTTATCTCTTTTTACATCTATTTGCTTATCTATAACAGCATTATCATTGACACTTATCTCTATCGGTAATGTATCATGGACAGAGGCCTCAAACTCAGCAAACTCATTGATTATAGTTGTATCTTTTGCAGCAATATTATTTATTGTAAATGCAAAAGCTAAGAACAAAATGACTTTATATACTTTCATAACTTAATTTATTTATTAATCTTATTTTTTCGTTAATATTATTTGTTTTTACAGGATATAAAGACGCAATTCCAAGACAATATTTACTTAATGAAACTTGGAAAATCTTTTTTGACTGAAGGACTTCTCTAACCAAGGAAGCGGCACTTTTATCCTGTTTAAGTTCAAGAATTACAAGATTATCAAATATCTTAGTATCTATCTCATTACTAAATGTTAGATCTAAGTCAATTGTCAATCTCTCTGTAAATTTTTTACTTACGAGACTGATTCTATGATAATCTACCCATAATACACCTTTAAAATCTTCAATTGATTTGCCCATTTTTTTTGTTACAAAATCAATATGTTCTTGACTAATATTAAATTTATTATCCTTACGAGAAATCCGGCTCTTCGAAGTTTTCTTATGATTATTTTTAATTTTCATTTCAAAAAACAGCTTTCCAGTTTCAAGATATTCTCGTGTTCTAAATTTATACCTATTTACCCTTCCATGCTGATGCATATAATAACAAATAAAATCTTCGCTATCGTAATACATAGTTTTATATCCTGAAACCCTTTTATCCTTAATTTCCAGAACATAATAATCTTTCATCAATTCTTGCAAAACACCTGACAACTTAGTTTTAGCAAACACAAATTTAGTATCAACTCTATTCATAAGTTTCACAGAATCTATTTGTTTAAGCCCAACAGAATCAAATGTATCTAATATTTTATGCAAACTATTCATTTATCGATTTGTGTATGAATATTGTTTTTCCCATTTTACTTTTCCATTAGGTTTATATTCTACAGCTGTTTGCATCAATCCGTTTTTATCGTATGTATATTCTCTTCGTTCAATGATATTTCCACCAGAATCATTAGTTAACTCTTCAATACAATTGCCATTTGAATCATAAGCATACGTTGTTTTCACAGTTTTTTCTGACTTCTTTGTATATTCCATTTCTTCGATAAGATTTCCAAAGGAATCATAAACATAAGAGTTCTTTTTTCTCAAAACCCCCTTATTATCATATTTTATTTCTAAAATAACTTTACCATTTTTATCAAACTCTTCATATTTTTGAACATAAGTAACAAAAACAGTGTCCTTTGCAATAGTTTTTTTTGTTGTCTTTGATTCTATTTTATTTACACGTATTGTCTTTTTACTTTGAGAAAAGCCAATAAGAGGAATCAAAACTATTAAAACGAAAAATATTTTTTTCATAAGTATTTATTTAAATATTAATATTTGCGGTACAGTCAACACTTGATCCGATTTTGTGATATCTGCTTCTTTTAATACAGCTATTTCACCATCAATTGTTGTCATAGATGAGTCTTTGGAGTAAACAAAAATTGTATATTTCCCGGGACGTAAATAATTGAATCTATAATTTCCTAAATAATCGGTTTCAACTTTATCATCAAAACCTACATTATCTCCATAAACAATAAATACATCTTGCTGCATTGCAGCATATTCGCCAAGAAGGTCAGTAAAAGTAGAGTTATAGTCCTCTACCCAAACAGAGCCTACAATTGTAGCATTACCACCTTCGCCCGGACTCTTTTCACAAGATGTAAATCCGACAAAAAGAATAAGTACAAGAATTATATTAAAATATCTTTTCATAATTACATTTAATTATTTTACAAATTTTGTTGATAGCTGCTCTTCTTCGCCATAGAACTGTATAAAATAAACACCTCTTTCCCACTCTTTTGTGTCAATTAAAACAGAAAATAAGTTATTATTAACATAATTATCGATATACACCATTTGTCCTAATGAGTTTCTGATAACCAACCTATCAATCACAAAATTAGCATTTATATTGATATTTGCGTAATCTGTTACCGGATTTGGATAGATACTTACAGGATTATTTTCACTCTCAGCCAAATTATTCGCCTGTCCTAAACTTGGCTCTAATACTTTAATTTTTTCATTTCCATCTGGATATCTACCGATAGTCCTATCAGAAATACAAGATGATATTAAAACTGAATCTATCACTTCTGCGTTACAATTTGCAAGAGTCAAATATTCTTCAGCCAAATTATCAAGTAAACTCCAATTAAAATAATAGTCAAACGAATAAACTACATAATGCTCATAAGGCTGTATCACAGTATCATCTATAAAAATAAATGATGAATTATAATTTAATAATAAAGACTCTAAATGAACAACATCAGAATTTGGATTATAAAACTCTATCCATTCAATATCCATCATATTATTAACTCCTGAAATTGCCAAAGGGTTGTATTTAATCTCATTTATTACAATATCACCAACTTCTGTCTTAACAGGTAAATCATAAAATTCAAAAGCTGCACGCTTAGGTAAAAAAGCTCCTGCCGAATCGTTCTCTGCCCAGAAATAGTATTGAAAAACATTTCCATCAGGGATAATACTTACAGAATAATTCCCTGCATTATTACTCATATTAGCTGAACTAAAAACTGCATCCTCATCGCAACGATACATTAAGAATACTTTATCAGCAAAATCAACATCAACCGATATTGTAAGCTCTACATTTCTTTCTGCAATTTCATCAGACAACTGAATATTTGAAAACTCCGGATAACCATTTATTCCGCTATATGAATTTAAATATTCAACTCTGGCTTCAACCAAATCCTGCAACCCCGGATAGAGTTCAGTTGATTCGCCAACTTCTGTGTAAATATTATTTTGAAAATCCTCATCAGAATAAAACTTATTAGTATCTGCTAATACATGTGTTTCAATATTCTCATGAAGCCCTTCTGCAAGTTCTAAATATTCTCCATTCTGCAGATATTCTTCCATAATTGTTCGAATATGCGCCAGATACATTTTTCTATAAGTAGAGTTGAGAAATAAATTCTTCATCAAAGGACGTGGAGAAATCGAAAAAGTAAGATGCTGAAGTGGATCAAGTTCCTTGGTTTCTTCAATTGACAAACCGCTAAAATTAAGCGAACCATCCGAATGTCTAAAACTTCCAAACGACATATTCAAATCCCATATTATTGGATTAAATCGCATATTATCATCCTGATACAGATAATAATTCTGAGCATAAGCAATATAAGAGTCAAGATTTAAAACCGAATAATTAAATGCATGCATCCAAAGTGTTCGGTCAACATTTAAAATTTCTGAAATTGATGCAGTATCATTATTTAGAATATCGATAAAATTAAAAAGCTCTGTCCAGCCATACTCAGATTCAAGTTTATAATATTCCATATATCCTGAAGAATCGCTTCCATGAGTGTATGCAAGATTTGCATTTTGCCCAAAAGGATATGATAAACTTTCGGGGTTTCCTTTAAAAAACGGATTATCATCTGATCCATAATGTTTTTCTACAAAACACTCATCAACAGCTTCGACATTTGAATACAAACCTATTAATGTGTCGTTAATGTAAACATTTGCATAATTTGCCTTTGATGATGGCATATATTGCCCAATAATATGATAAGACAAAGCCTCTCGAACAAACGATGGGTCATATATTACATTACTTAATTTCAATTTTTTGTAGCCCTGATGATTTTGATTTTTATAAGTATAATCAAGTCTAATATTAAATGGATTCTTAGTCTCGTCGGAATTCCAAGAACTAAACCCCTTGTAACGAATGCCGCATTGCTTATAAGTAATACCATCTATAACGACATTTGCCTTAATTCTTGTATAATTATCTCCCGACGAGAACAGTGAATCCATTTTTTCTTTCCAGCAATCTAATTCAAAATATATCTTTACTTCACGCACTTGTCCAAACTCATAAAAATCTTCCTGAGCATCTAATTTCATAAAAGATGCACTACTCACTACAAGCAAAAAGCATAAAATATATTTAATTTTCCCTATCATTAACTATTCTACTAAAATCTTAGCTGAGTAAACTTTACCATTATTTTCATAAATAACAAAATACATTGAATTAGGAAGATTACTAACATCAATTATGTTTGTTTGAACATCTTGACCATTATCAACAATTCTGCCTGTAATATCTGTAATCTGATACGAAAACGCTCCTTCCAGATTTGCAATTTTCACATAATCTGTAGCAGGATTTGGATATACACTAGCCTGTGCATTAACATAATAACTTCCAATTCCAGCACCAAGAGACATCATTGATACTCCGGAGCCGGTTGTTATCCAAATATTTCCTTCATTATCAAGTTCCGCTTCTTTAACCATAGCATCAACTAAGCCCTCATCTACAGTATAAAGACTCCAGCTTGTTCCATCAAACACAGAAACACCACCATCAGAAAGATAATCGGCATATTCTAAAACTACCAAGTTACCATCTACAACAACAACATCCTGAACATACTCATTAAAAAGTTCAACTTCCATAGTGTAAGTATTTGTTACAGTAAGCTCTGAATCAAAAACTGTTAAACCGGCATAAGATCCAGCATAAATATTCCCGGCATCATCAACATGAATTGTTGATACATAATTATCGAGCAAACCCTCAGCAGTACCAACAGCCTGAAAAGTTGTACCATCATAAATCATAAATCCGGCATTAAGTGTTCCAATATAAAGCTCATCTCCAACAGCAGTTACAAATGTAGTTAAGTCGCTTGACATGCCATCAGCAGAACCATAGTTTGTAATTGTACCATTATCAATTTTACTTAGCCCACCAAATGTTGCCACCCACGCAACTCCATTATTGTCAACTGTAATAAACTGAGCAGTATTATCATTTAGCCCTTCAGCAGTTGTATAGTTTGTAAAAGATGTCCCATCAAAACAACTTACTCCATTATTAGTTCCAATCCAAATCTTGTCATTTACATTATCATAAGCAATACATGTTGTACTATTATCAACTAGTCCATCTGTTGATGAATATGTCGTCCATGTAGTACCATCAAATTTTGAAATTCCACTTTCGGTACCAAACCACTTTGTGTTATTCTGATCGATACAAACACCCCCATAAACAATATTATTTGCCAAGCCATCAGCATCTGTATAATTAGTAAATGTAACCTGAGCATTCAGATTAACAAAAAGCAATGACATAATCATCACCGACATAATTGAAAATATTACTTTTTTCATCTTTTAATTTTTTTAATAAATACTGTTTAGAGTTGCAAGCATAGAGAATGGGAACTCCACCTCTATGCTTCTCACTCTATCTAACTAATAAATCCTAAATTGCTATTTTATAATAATCAGTTTTTCAGTTTTGACAATATTTTTAGATTCTAACATAACATAATACACACCTTCTGACATGTGAGAAAGGTCAATTTCAGAATTATTTTCTCCTGAACAAACCAAACTTCCTGTTGAAGTTAACACTGTATATGAGAAATCGTCTGTTGCACTTATGTTAAAAATCCCATTATTTGGATTTGGATATATATTTAATTCGTTCTCAACAACATTTAATTCTGCTGAGACAGGATCAACTGTAATTGTAACATAAACCTCATCAGTACAACCAGACTGGTCATTAGTAACAGTAACATAATAAGTTGTTGTTACGGTTGGTGAAACACTTGGATTAGCATCAGTACTTGTAAATCCTGCAGGTGAAGAAGTCCAGTTATATGTAAAAGTCGGATTTGATTCAGTTATAGCTGTTGTATTTGTATTTAAAGTGATTGATTCTCCTTCTGTAATTGTAGTTGAAGATGGTGAAATTTCTGTATTGATACCACGAACAAAACATTTTTCGTAGCGATGTGCTTGAGGATTTGAACCACTTACTGTTTTTGTCCAAAGAGTATTTCCATCAGAATCCACTTCATAAATATAAGTTGCACCTTGAGATACAATTGATAATATCATATTTCCGTTTGGTAATTGCTCGGAGTTACTTTGTCCCATTGAAGAATAAGAACTATTGTAACGATGCGTATATACTGATGGGCCATAAGATTCACCAGTTAAGTCATAATTATATCCATTCAAAGGTGGCTGAATAATATCGACAGCAGCATTTCCGCCACTACCACCTTCGTTATTTAATGCAGCTAAACAACCGGCATATTCTGGATGATCGGAACGAACCCAGTGAGCATCGTGAACTACATCAAAATTAGCTGTTCCACTTGCGCCATAAGCTTCCGGATTTCCCCAACGATAAAGAATATCTCCACCCATACCAGCATTTCCGCCAGTATGACTTGCGGCTTCAGCTGTGGTTGTTGAGTGATCTATTACATAAATCTCGTTTAAGTTATGTGAGCTAAAAGTAATTTGGTCTAACTCTTCGTTATAATCAATACCATTCATATGTAACCAATCTGTATCGCCTCCCGGAGGTGGTTTTGGGAATCCACCACTACTCATACCATAGTTAATATTTAGAAGTTGTGGATTATCAACAATTGAAGAAACATAATTATCTTTTGATGCATCGTGATCCTGACAAAGATGATCCCATGCTACCCATTGCCAAACAATTTCACCTGTTGTAGCACCTGTAGGTTTAACTTCCAAAATCATTTCTGATAATACATCCTGAGCATCGTCACTACCAGCCTGAGTCATCTCACTTGATGTACGCTTATCATAGCAAATTAACAATACATTTCCATTTGGCATTGGATGAATATCGTGATGCAGTAAATAAGTTGATGATGAGTATGTCCAATCCCATGCAATTGTTCCATCCCATGTAACTTTTTGGATTCCGCCTGTTGCACCTGCAGCTCCATTTATTTCTGTTCCGGAAAGCTGATAAGATCTTACTAAAGTATCGCCTTCGATCAAATATGAGCTATATCCTGATTTATTATCACTGGAATGTGACCAGGTTTTAAAAGTAGTTGAAGCAGTGTCTATAAGGTAAGTTGTAGAGCTGCTTAAGCCAGAATACAGGGTATACATACCCCATTGTTGAGCAGATACCGTAAACGATATTAATACTGCAATTAAAAGTAAAGGTAAACGTTTCATAATAGTTATTTAATATTTAGTTAACATAACAAATATATATTTGCTGGTTACTCTTCACAAAAACTATAGACGTTTACAGAAAAGTTCCCTTTGATATGGGCATTTTACCCCATAAAAAGAATGGATACTTTACAAAACAGCACCTATAGTAAAGCCTACATTAAACCATGAGGATGTTTAATGCAGGCTATAGAAAAAAACCAATAAACCTTTACTTATCTCCTAAAACTAAAATGTTGGTGGCGGTCCTTTTCTTTCTGGCATATTATTTTCTATATCGAAATTTTTCAAATTATAAGTAAATCCAAGCATTACATACCGTTGCATCACATTACTGTATACTCGTTCTACATATGCTGTAGTAATATTTTGAGAATATGCATTATTCTGATTTAAGATATCATAGACAGAAACTTTTAGTTCTGCTGCATTATCCTTCAAAAACATATATCCTAGTCCTCCATTCCAAATTAGATTATTGTTGTCTTCGATACCCATTTCACCATAATAATGATTGTAAGAGATATCTGAGCTAATCATAAAATCACTAAAAATCGTAATTTTTGCTTTTCCACTAAGTTTCCCGACATAATAATCATAATCAGATGTTGCTTGCAATTCGCTATTTAAGATATAATATCCTGCTGAATAACCCACTCTAAAGTCGACATTTTCGCTAATATTACTATTTACAGTTAGGCCTCCGAATAAATAATTTGAATTTGTACTACTATAAACATCATTTATTAAACCAGGCATTTTTGACCATGAACTTCCCATATTATAACTTACTGTAGATCTTATAATTTTTGCCGGCAAACTAAAAGTCATAAAACTGCTTAACTTATAATATCCTTCGAGATTTTCGTAAGAATTAAGTTGTGTTCCCGGCTGCAACACAATACCTCCCGACATTACTGTGTCGCTAAAGGCAGTATAATTTGTTGTTGCAATATATGAATCTGACATTTGCGCACTTAAAACAAAAAACATAGATTTTGTGTAAGATTTATCAATAGTTCTGAATGCCAGATGTGCTGAATTTGTTCTTTGCTGATCTAAAAGCGGGTTACCAACAACAAGAATAGATGTATTTGAGTTATCAACCACATTTTGTAATTGTGATATCGTTGGTACAGATGTTCTGGAAGTAAGATTCAAATGTAAAAATTTTCCCTTATCAAGATGATAATGAAAATCTATCTTGGGAAGGATACTGTTGTATGTTCTTAATGGTGAATTATTTGTTTCAGATAAATTATCAATTAAGCTAAGATTTTGAAAATCTAATCCCATATTAAAATTTAATTTATTCTTGTAATAACGATATGACACTCCGGCTTTATAATCGTAAGTTTTAAAAGAATAATAATTTGACAATATTGAATCCGGAACCCAATTATCTATACCATCATCACCTGAATAAACTAACTTATCGGAATAAGAATCTGACAAGCTTGGCTTGATACTTAACATTAATTGAGAATTATCACCAACAGGCTCTGTATAACTAACATCAGCCGACACACTATTTGAGGTTGAAATACTTTCTGTTTTTTGATTCACAAAAACAGTATCAATCAGCGTTGAATAATAAGTATCGGAATTTAGGAATGTAAGACCTTCGTTTGAATTATAATTATTCTTCAGGTTAAAAGAAATTGTACGACCTGTTTTATTAAATTTATGTCTGAATAAAATTGAATTTGAAAAATTTAATGCAGTATAGTCATTATCGATATCGGATTTATTGGTATTACTTGTTGCAGAATTATAAAACAAATTGCTTTCCGATAATGAACTTGAATTAAAAGACTGCATACTTAAACCTGGACGAATCATCAAACGATTTTTATCATTGATTTTATAATCGAATTTGAAATTAAATCTATGATTATCATTTCTACTTTCATAAAGTTGTGATTCATTATAACTTCCAATATTATCACTTGAAAAAAGATAATCTCTATCGGTAGTTGATGTTGTATAGTTTATAGAATTATTATAAAAATATGAACCTGTCACATCAATTTTTGATGACCATGAATCAACATAATTAAATCCTAAAGAATTAACAGTATTTAATCCACCATTTTGTCCAACAAAATAGTTTGACATAGAGCTTCCACCATCATCATCTCTTTGTGGAGGAGCAGGGACATTACTATTTCCACCACCTTGTGGAGGTCCACCTCTACCAGCTGACGATGACATAATTCCAATCATATCTTGTTGTGAAAAGTTTTGTTGATTTACATTATTCGACAATCCAACAATAGATAATCTGGTATCTCCATTAAAATAATTAAGATTCCCACCAACAGAATACAAATCCGGATACCCGTAAGCAGCATTTAATCTACCGAACCATCCTTTATTAAGGTTTTCATAAGTTCTTATATTTACAGTTTTTGTAGTTTCACTATCTCTGAAACCTGTAAACTCAGACATATCACTACTTTTATCATAAACCTGAACTGTTTCAATTATATCTGCCGGAATATTCTTAAAAGCAATACTGGCATCATCACCAAAAAATTCTTTCCCATCAACCAAAACTTTCTCAACTTCTTCCCCATGAGCTTTTACGACACCGTCTTCGATTGTCATGCCCGGCATTTTGGAAATTAAATCTTCGGCAGTAGAATTAGTTGCAACCCTATACGAGTTTGCACTAAAAACTGTTGTATCACCTTCGAGTTTTACAGCTTGGTTCAATTCAATAATATCAACTTCATCCAGAATCTCAACATCAGGGGATAGATTTATTACACCTATATTATGATCGGATTTTCCTGTTATTTTAAAAGAATGGGATTCGCTATCATAACCAATAAATGAAAAAGCTAAAATATACTCACCTGTTGAAGGAATTGGCAATGAAAATCTGCCTTGGGTATTTGTTACAGTACCACCTAGAAATAGCGAATCCCGATTTGATAAAACTACATTTACGCTAACTAAAGCCTCGTTGTCATCATCTAAAATCTGACCCGTAACAACTTGTTGCTGGGCAGGTAAAGCTAATGACACAAAAAGCAAGGCGATAATCGCAAAAATATATCTTGGTCTCATTTGGCAATTATTTATTCTATGACAAAAGTATTCGCAGAAATTTCTGTTTACAAAAAATATCGACACTCATACTTTTTTTATCTCCAAAAACACAAAATGTCCCTTCTAAAATGTTTATCAAATAATAAAAAATATGCAGAATTATTTAAAAATGTGGGTTTTATGCATGAAAAACCTGATAAACAACAATTAATTTCAAATATTTTGTAAATATTTCCTTGATGTTTCAGTATAAAGTCTATATTTGCAGTATTAATTATTATTTAAACTAAATTATGAACAAAGGAACAGTAAAATTCTTTAACGAAACCAAAGGTTTTGGTTTTATTAAAGACGGTGAAACCGACAATGAGTATTTCGTACACGCAACAGGTTTAATCGATCAAGTAAAAGAAGATGATGAAGTAACTTTCGAACTCGTAGAAGGTCGTAAAGGATTAAATGCAGTAAATGTTAAAAAAGCTTAATATATATGCATACATCAATTCAAAAGCTCCGGATTCGGGGCTTTTTTTGTAATATTTTATTATCTTTGGTATAACATTAAAACAATCAACCATGAAAGTTCTACTAAATTTCACCATTCTTATTTCTTTTTTATTGCTCTATTCAAATGCTAATTGTATAACATTTCAATATCATTTCTTTGATAAAATTGATGATGCTATCGAATACAATGACAAAATGATTCAAATCCAGGCAAAAGTAGACGATTGCTTAGTAATACTACTAGATGCAATTGATACTCATAAGAAATATTATATCAAAGGAGCTTATAAAGAATGTAAAGAAACAATTAAAAAATCTAAATCTGAAATTAAAAAAGTTGGAAAATTTAAGAATGATGATCAATATCAAATTGAACTGCTTAAACTACTTAAAATGTATGAAGATATCTTAAAAAACGAAATTCGAAAAATTATTAAATTTGCAATAAAACCCAACGAATTAGTTGAAAGCGATTATGATACATATTATGATCTTTATGATAGTGCACTAAGTAAATATGATAAAGCTTTTAATGTTTTTCAAACATTTCAACAAGATTTTGCAAAAAAATGGAATTTCACTATAGAGAATTAACAAAATCATTCAACTTAAAACTACTATAATCCATATTTAGAGTCAGACTAATACTATTATTACAATTATTTAAACTAATTTTGCATAAATTATAATTCTAATAAATGTGAATTTTATTGACCTAAGAGTACCCAATCCACTTATTAATGCATTAAACGACCTTGGTTTTGTTTATCCTACGCCTATTCAACAAAAATGTTATCGTAGAATTACTTCTGGGGCTGATGTTGTAGGCATAGCACAAACCGGTACAGGGAAGACATTTGCATATCTTTTACCTTTAATTGCACAACTTGAATATTCAAAACAAAAGCATCCAAGAGTCTTGATTATTGTTCCAACCCGCGAACTAGTAAAACAAGTCCATGACGAAGCATCAAAACTAATTAAATACAAAAACATTAGAATAAAGTCTGTTTATGGCGGAACAAATATCAATACTCAAAAAAATTATGTTTATGATAAGGGTTGCGATATTATTATTGGTACTCCCGGACGATTGTTTGACATTGCAGTAACAGGAGTTTTAAGATTTACAAATATTAAAAAAGTTGTCATTGACGAAGTAGACGAAATGCTTAGTCTTGGTTTTAGACCACAACTTGAACAAATATTTGAAATGCTACCGGTTAAACGTCAACATATGATGTTTTCTGCAACACTAAGCGACGAAGTTTCTCAATTTATAAAAAAATATTTCTATCAGCCTGAAGAAATCAATATTGAAAATAAAAATACACCAGTAGATAAGATATCTCAAATTGCTATAAATATTCCGAATTTCTATTCAAAAATAAATTATTTAACACATATATTATCAGAGGAAGAATTTATAAAAGTTCTAATATTTGCTAATAATAAAAAAGATGCAGATCTAATTTTTAGTAAACTTGATGTAAAATTTACCAATCTATTAGGAGTAATCCATTCTAATAAATCTCAAAATTTTCGATTTAATTCCATTAAAAATTTTGAGAAAGGTAAAACAAGAATACTTATTGCAACAGATGTTGTTGCCAGAGGTCTTGATTTTACTAACATTAGTCATGTTATTAGCATAAACCCACCTGAAAACCCACCCGACTACATTCATCGTATAGGACGAACAGGCAGAGCAGAAAACGAAGGTAAAGCAATACTTTTGTACACTCCTTACGAAGAAAATGCTTTCATTGCAGTAAAAAGTATTGCAGGTCCTGGACTAATAGAGAATAATTTACCAAGAGATATAGCTATATCTACGCATCTTACCGAAAATGAAAAGCCGGGTTATAGACAAAAAAATTATCTAAAACCACCTGACATAAGCAAATCAGGTGGAGCGTTTCATAAGAAAAGTATTAAACGACAAAAAGAAAATTCTGGTGGAATGAGACAAAAAGCAAAAAAGAAACGACGTTAAATAAAAACACAATATTTTCAATCTGTAAATTCAGAATAAAATTGTATTTTTGTTTCAGGTAAACTTAAAAAATAAAATAATGGACAATAACGAATTTAGAAAATATGCAACAAAACACCAAGGGATTAATAGTTTGGTGTTTGATCAATACGCAAGTATCTATAATAATTATATATCACCAACAATTATTGAGGAAAGATCATTAAACATTGCCACAATGGACGTCTTTTCTAGATTGATGATGGATAGAATTATTTTCTTAGGACTTCCAATCACTGATTATGTTGCAAATATTATACAGGCACAGCTTCTTTTCCTTGAAAGTACAGATCCTAATAAAGATATTCAGATTTATTTCAACACTCCAGGAGGATCAGTATATGCAGGTCTTGGCATTTATGATACAATGCAATATATTAGCTCTGATGTCGCTACAATTTGTACGGGTATGGCTGCTTCTATGGGAGCTGTTCTATTGTGTGCAGGGACAAAAGGGAAACGCTCTGCTTTAACACATTCTAGAGTTATGATTCATCAACCAATGGGTGGAACATCAGGACAGGCAACTGATATTGAAATTACTACTAAAGAAATTGTAAAACTTCGTAAAGAATTGTACGAAATCATTGCTAAACATTCCGGTAAAACATTCAAAAAAGTTGAAAAAGATTCTGATCGTGATTATTGGATGACAGCAACTGAAGCAAAAGAATACGGAATGATAGATGAGCTCCTTATTCGTGATCCAAAATAATCAAGACAATTTATTTATAAGAAAGATATTCTAACACAAGTCGGCTTGCTTTAGATTGTATTTCTTACGATTTTTATTTGTTTTTTAGCAAAAACTACTAGTATTCAATTTGACAAAAATATATAACTTTGTAAAAAATTAAAATTATGGATAAATGTTCTCTCTGTGGAAGACCTGAGAATGAAGTAAATATTCTTTTCACTGGTGTTAACGGGCATATCTGTGATGAATGTATCGAACGTGGTCATGAAATATTGATGGAAGATAAAAAATCTACAGGTAGTTTTTCAGTTGGCGATATCAAATTACTTAAACCAAAACAAATTAAAGAATTTATCGATCAATATGTAATTGGTCAAGAGCATGCAAAAAAAGTTCTTTCAGTTGCAGTTTATAACCATTATAAAAGATTATCTCAACCTGTAACAGAAGATGATATCGATATTGAAAAATCAAATATTATCATGGTAGGAGAGACTGGTACAGGAAAAACACTTTTGGCTCGCACTATTGCCAAAATGTTACATGTCCCTTTTACAATTGTTGATGCGACTGTATTAACCGAAGCAGGTTATGTAGGCGAAGACATTGAAAGCCTTTTAACTCGTCTTTTACAAGCTGCTGATTATAATGTTGAAGCTGCTGAGAGAGGCATCGTATTTATTGATGAGATTGATAAAATTGCTCGTAAAGGTGATAATCCAAGTATTACTAGAGATGTCTCTGGAGAGGGAGTACAGCAAGGCCTTTTAAAATTACTAGAAGGCTCAACTGTAAATGTACCACCACAAGGTGGTCGTAAACATCCTGAGCAAAAAATGATTGCATTAAATACTAAAAATATACTTTTTGTTTGTGGTGGCGCATTTGAAGGCGTAGATAGAGTTATTGCCAAACGTCTTAACACTCAGGTAGTTGGATATGGATCACATAAAATTCAAGAACAAGTAGATAAAGAAAATATTTTAAAATATATAATTCCGGATGATATAAGAAAATTTGGATTAATTCCTGAAATTGTTGGACGATTACCAGTGCTTACTCATCTAAACCCATTAGATAAAGATGCTCTAAAAAGAATTTTAGTTGAACCAAAAAATTCAATCATTAGGCAGTATATCAAATTATTCGAAATGGATAATATTAAACTCGAATTTGTTGATGATGCGCTAGACTTTATTGTTGATCAAGCTGTATCTTTTAAACTAGGAGCCAGGGGGTTACGTTCTATCTGCGAATCTATAATGCTTGAGGCAATGTTTGATATGCCAACCGGAAAGAAAAAAGAGTTTAAGGTAGATAAGAAATACGCTGAATCAAAAATGAATAAAGACGAAGCTGTGAAGTTTAAGAATGCAGGTTAAATCTTTGAGTTTCTATTATGAAAGTCTACCTTCTCTTAAATTCAGAAACAATAATCCCTGCTGCAACAGAAATATTTAATGATTCTGAATGTTTTTCGCTGTTCGCAAAAGATGGGATATGAAGTTTTTTATCTACAAATGATTCTATATCCTTCGATATCCCATTTCCTTCATTGCCTAAAATAATAAGACCTTTATTTGATAGTTTGCTCTGATAAATGTTTTCTCCTTCAATAAATGTCCCAAAGCATTGATTTTGAGTTAAACTTTTATATTCTGAAATAAACTCAGATAAGTTAGTGTAAAATATTTTAACACGCAAAAATGCCCCCATACTTGCCTGTATAACTTTAGGATTGTACAAATCAGCAGATTCTTTCGAACAAATAAGATTATCTATTCCAAACCAATCGCAAATCCGTATCATTGTTCCTAAATTTCCGGGGTCTTGTATATTATCTGCAACAAGGCAAAGTTTATCATTAATGTCCTCAATACTGAATTTAACATATGATTGATCTACAATAGCTAGTATAGCAGGTGGAGTTTTCAATGCAGATATTTTATTCATACCCATATTATCTGTAATATATGATTCTGCCTGACAAGATATATAATTAAAGCTTTTATCCTTATTATAAATAACATACCTAATGTTTAAATCAGATTCAACTATTTCATCAACAATCTTTTGTCCTTCTGCAATAAAAAGATTTTGTTGCTGTCTGTACTTTTTTTGTAACAACGAACGAATAAGACTTATTTTAGCTTTTGAAAGTTCTTCCATTATTCAGTTTTAATATAGGGTAATATTTTGTTATAAACATCTTCTCTTAACACTTTCTGATTCAATAATTCATCGGTAGAACTAATTGATCCTTTAAATTTACGATAATTTAAAATTCCGATCGTAGTTTCTTTGTCAATATATGGATGAGAGATAATTTCTTTGTATTCAGATTTATTTATATTTATTTTTAGAATGTTTGACTTATCAATTATAAAGGAATTTTTTATAGAATTATACAATTCCTCTGTCATTCCATAAACTTCCAACAATTGTTCAATAGTAATATATCCACCAAGATTATTTCTATAATCCACAATCCTTTTCGAGAAAGAAGGACCAATTCCCCTTAGGGTTTGTAGCTCTTCTACACTTGCTGAATTTAAATCAATACTAATATCAGAATTTGAGATATCTTTATTTTCATTTGTGTTGTTTTGTTCTTCAATCTGTATCCAAGGTTTAATTTTTTTAATAAACTCTTCATCCAAACCATAGATCTTTTCTATATCATCTACCTTAAAAAAATGTCCTCCTTTTTCCCTGTACTTTATAATATTTTCAGCTTGCCATGATAAAAAACCAAGTTTTTCAAGTTCCTCTTTTGTCACTATATTTGGATCAAAATAAGTAAATTCGGTATTACTATAATTATTATTATCACCATTTGGGTATTGAAATTTATAATCTTTGGAATATGTTTTTTGGGGAATATTTATATAATCTTTCAGATATTCATACTCTTCTTCAGAAAGATCTCTTACCCTAATTAAATCTTCAGGTTTATAAAATTTCCAGTCCTTATCTCTATATTCAATTATTGCATTAACAGACTTTGGCGATAAGCCAAGACTCAAAAGCTCTTCGGGGCTGGCAGTGTTTGGGTCAAATAAGAATCTCTCTTTTGATAAATCAGGAGTTTGATATGCTATAAACTCGTCAATCTCAGTTTCAAATTGAGAAAAGTCGACACGTTTATTATTGTTTGTTTTATTTACAATAATTCTTGCAGAGACAATCAACATCAGTATTATTATCAAAATAATAATTCCATTTCTTTCTCTTTTAGAAAAGTTAAAATATTCTCTAATAAATAATTTGAATTTATTCATATTTTATCCATTTTGATATCTCAATTTGTGATATCAAATTAGTTATTACAATCTTACTTACTTCTACTTTGATTTTTCATATAATCGAAATACTTATCAATTTCTTTCTTCATTACCGGAGTAAGTATTAAAAGAGCAATTAAGTTAGGTATAGTCATAAATGTAATAACCATATCTACAAATTTCCAAACAAGATCAATACTTCCAATTGCACCTAAAAGCACAAATATACCATAAAAGTAATAATAAGGTTTAATGTATTTTTCACCAAAAACATATTGAACTGCTCTAGAACCATAATACGACCAACTTATTATTGTTGAAAATGCAAAAAGGATTAATCCAATAGTAATAATATGTTGTGCCCAGCTACCAATCCCAATAATAGAGAATCCTGTTTCGAATCCCTTTATAGTCATTCCAACGCCTTGTATACCAGAAGTCCATGCTCCACTTGAGATAATTACTAAACCGGTTAAAGTACAAATTATCAAAGTGTCGACAAGAGGTTCAATAGATGCAACAAGCCCTTCTCGTATAGGGAATTCTGTTTTTGCAGCAGCATGAGCCATTGGTGATGATCCCTGACCAGCTTCATTTGAAAAAAGACCTCTTTGCACTCCCTTCATTAACGTAATTATAAAAACAGAGCCCAAAAATCCTCCTTTAGCTGCAGTTCCAGTAAATGCATCTGTTAAAATTAGTTTAAATGAAGGGATAATATTATCACGAAAGATAACTAGTACTATGATTGCAGAAACAAAATAAAATATCGCCATAATAGGTACTAATTTTGAGGTAACATCAGCGATTCTTTTCAATCCTCCGATAACAATTACCATTACTAATAGTGAGAATAAAATAGCCGTCCACATAGTAGGGATATTATATGATGTTAATAATGCATCAGCCATAGAATTTGATTGAGCCATATTTCCTGTTCCCAGTGAGCATAAGATTGCAGCAAACGCAAAAATTATTGCCATTATTTTTGCAAAAGGTCCTATTTTATCTTTTAAAGATTCTATATAATACATTGGACCACCAGAAACGGATCCATCACTATTTGTAACTCTATATTTAAATGCAAGAGTATTTTCCACAAGTTTTAACATCATGCCAAAAAATGCTGTTACCCACATCCAAAAAACAGCACCAGGTCCTCCCAGATAAATTGCCAGAGATACACCTACAATATTTCCAGTTCCTACTGTAGCAGATAGAGCAGTAGTTAAAGCTTTAAAATGATTTACATCTCCAACATCACCTTTTTTATCATATTTCCCTCGGATTACATTTATTGTATGTCCAAGTTTTGTAATTTGAAGAAATTTAAATTTTATAGTAAAAAATATTCCAGTTGGAACGAGTATTGCGACAATTAAATATCCACCAATATAATCATTGTACCAACTAAAAACGCTATCTAGAAATTCTATCATAATATTTTATGTTAATCCTTCTATAAAAAATGTGCCTATTGCGACAGCTCCAATTGCTACAGGGGCAATAAATTTTATAATAAATACAATAATATTTAATAGTACAGAATTGACTTTTCCACTTTGTTTTAACTCATCAATAAAATTGGATTTTCCAAGTTTCCATCCAGTATATATAACAATAAACAGGGCACCAAAAGTTAGGAATACATTTGCTGACATATAATTCATTATATCAAAAGCTGTTAATCCAAAAATTGTAAAATCTTTTAAAGGGCCAAAAGATAATGTACAAATAACTCCAATTATTGAAATAGAAATAGCTGCTATTGCTGTTGCTTTTTTTCGACTCATATTAAATTCTTCTTTCATGTATGCAACAACTACTTCTAGAACAGAGATTGTACTTGTTAGAGCAGCAACAGCAAGCAAGATAAAGAATAATACCGCAAATAATTGTCCTCCAGGCATAGATTGAAAAATACCTGGAAGTGTAATAAATACTAATCCGGGACCACCCGCCGGGTCTTGTCCTAAAGCCAAAAGAGCAGGAAAAATCATAACCCCACTTAAAATTGCAATCAGAGTATCTGCACCTGCAACTTGAACTGCTGTTCCAAGAAGTGGGGTGTCTTTTCTAATATATGAGCCATAAGTAATTAAAGCTCCCATCCCAATACTCAAAGAGAATGCTGCCTGACCTAAAGCCATTAGTACTCCCTGAAATGTTAGTTTTTCAAAATGAGGTTCAAAAAGAAACTTTAATCCCTTTTCTGCACCAGGTAATGTAACACTTCTGATACATACAACCACAATCATAAATAGTAAAATTGGCATTAATATTTTGGTGTATTTTTCGATACCTTTTTGAACTCCTGATAATACTACCCATGCAGTTAAACCCATAAAAACCAGTTGCCATAAAACCGGCCAATAACTTCCTGAAGTAAAATTATTGAAATCTGTAGTAAGTTGGATAGAGCTTTTTCCTTGAAAACTATTTTGAAAAGCTTGAGAAACATATTCTAAAGTCCATCCTGCAACAGTGCTGTAAAAGGATAAAATCACAAAGGCGGCAACAATTCCCATCAGACCAATTAACCACCAACTACTACCGGGAGATAATTTTTTAAATGATCCCATTGCATTACTTTGTGAACGTCGTCCAATAACGAATTCCGAGAGCATAACTGGAATTCCTATAACAATTATAAAAAACAAATAAAGTAGAAGAAATGCACCTCCCCCATTTTCTCCTGTTATATATGGGAATCTCCAAATGTTTCCAAGTCCAACAGCTGAACCTGCCGCTGCCGCAATCACTCCAAATTTTCCACTAAAACCATCACGTTGTTTTAATGCCATAATCAATTATTTCTAATTTATCTCTCTTTTGTTTTTAGTCCGATCCTCGGCTACTAAGTTGATACAGTGAGGTTCTCGAACTGCTCGCGAAGCACCGTCTCCTAAAGCTTATCAATACAATTTAAATCTGCAAATGCTATTTTGACTCTTTCAATCATTGATTTTTCAGCCTCACGAAGCCATACTCTTGGATCATATTTCTTTTTGTTTGGCTTATCGTCTCCATCAGGATTTCCAATTTGTCCCTGCAGATATGCTCCATTAGCTTGATAATAATCTTTTATGCCATCCCAAAATGCCCATTGAGTATCTGTATCTACATTCATTTTTATTACACCATAACTAATTGCTTCGCGAATTTCGTCGAGACTTGAACCGGATCCTCCGTGAAATACAAAATCAACAGGATTGTTTTCTGTAGAAAATTTTTCTTTGATATATTTTTGAGAGTTATCAAGTATTTTTGGTGATAATTTTACATTTCCTGGTTTGTATACTCCATGTACATTTCCAAAGGACGCTGCAATTGTAAATTTGGTAGATATCTTCATTAATTCTTCATACGCATATGCAACCTCTTCTTTTTGAGTATATAAAAGAGCATTATCAACACTTGTATTATCTACTCCATCTTCTTCCCCACCTGTAACACCAAGTTCGATTTCAAGAGTCATATCAATTTTGCTCATTCTTTCGAGATATTTTTTGCAAATATCAATATTATCTTTTATTGGTTCTTCAGAAAGATCAAGCATATGTGAACTAAAAAGAGGCTTCCCAAATTCTTCATAGAACGTTTCTCCAGCATCAAGCAGTCCATCAATCCAAGGTAATAATTTTTTTGCAGCATGATCAGTATGTAAAATTACCGGGACACCATACATTTCGGCTAGCTGGTGTACTTGTTGGGCAGCACAAATTGCTCCGGCAACAGCACCTTGTTGGTTTTCATTTGAAAGACCTTTTCCTGCATAAAACACAGCACCTCCATTTGACAATTGAATAATTACCGGAGAATTTACTTCTCTTGCTGCTTCCATAACTGCATTAATAGAATTTGTACCTACAACATTGATAGCTGGTAAGGCATAGTTATTTTCTTTTGCGTGCTTAAATATTTTTTGCACATCGTCTCCGGTCACAACACCGGGTTGAATAAAATCAAAAAGTTTATGTGACATAACAAATTTATTTAATGATTTCTCAAAAATAACAAATAATCGTCATATATAAAAACTGTTTAATAACTAGGTATTGTTGTTTTTCTGATAGTATTATAAATCATAATTAACTTAATGTGAGTTCGACTTAATACATGATAAAATTTTCTGTCATATTTCAACCCCACAGACTTCGAGTGTATTCTTGTCCATGCAAACAAATATATAATCCTAAAGGGTTTTAAAGGATTATTCATTATTCAACAACTTAGAAAAAGATACTTTATCATTAGTGTTATTTTATATGTTTTTTACAAGATTATTAATTATGGTTTCAAGATTTTGTATCTTGTTAACATGCTCTATGGATTTACTTGCACACCAAACAGTTTTATATGTGGCTTTAAATGCTGCTTTAGATAGGCGTGATTGTCCATTTCTCATAATCATTGTTTTTGCTGTTTTCTTGAGAAAAGTATTTTTATTTATCAGATATTCGAGAATGTTTGGTTTTGTCCCAATTTTTTTAACATATTCCGTATTTATTATAGTAGTTGAAGATCCTGATAATTTTTTTGTAAGGACAATATCATTTTTGCCGTAATTTACTAGTGCATTTTTATAATCATCAGAAACAGGACATTCGTGAGAGGCAATAAAAATAGTTCCTATAGAAGCTCCTGCAGCACCTAATGAAAGGACTTTTTTAAGATCTTTATTAGTAGCTACACCTCCTGCATTTATTACTGGGATTTTGCAATTTTTTATAAGTTTATCAAGCAATTCCTTTTGGGGATGTATTCCTGAATGCCCTCCAGCCATATCATTTACTGCAATAATTGCATCTGCACCCAAATTCTCTACTTTTTTTGCATATTTTAAATCTGTTATATCACAAAATACTTTTATTCCTTTTTTGTGGGCTTTTTCTATTATTTCCTTAGGATTTCCTAATGATGTGATAATAAATGCCGGGGGATTATTTAGACAAACATCTAGTTGTTGTTTAAGTTTTACATTAGATCGATTTGCAATAATATTGATTCCAAAAGGACCATCAACTTTATTTTTTATTCTATTAATTGCATTAAATAAATCTTCTGATTTACGAAAATTCATGGCAGGAATAGCAGCAGTTATTCCATTTTTGATAGCAATCTCAACCATCTTTTCACTTGTTACCAAGAACATTGGAGCAAGAATAACAGGATATTTAAGGTTTAGTATTTTATCCAGAGTATTCATCCATTATGGTTTATGAAATATGTTACTTTTAGCAAATCGAATTTTATTAAAAAAATATAAAAAAGATGTCCCTATTACTCCAAGACCATATTTAACACTTCGTTTAAAATTTATTGAAGATGCTTCGTTAAAATATTTTGTAGGACAAGTTATTTCAGCAATTTCAAATCCTGCATAGCATATTTGAGCAAGCATTTGATTGTCAAAAACAAAATCATCAGAATTATTGTTATAACAGATATTTTCCAATACAGTTTTAGAAAAAGCCCTGTAACCTGTATGATATTCTGAAAGTTTTTGTCTCATTAATATGTTTTGTGTCAAAGTAAGCAATCTGTTAAAAAAATATTTATACAAAGGCATACCTCCCTTTAGAGCACCTCTACCCAAAATTCTGGATCCAAGAACAACTTGATAAACATTATTTGCAATTAAATACGCCATAGAGTGAATTAATTTTGGAGTATACTGATAATCCGGATGTAACATTATAACAATATCAGCATTAAGTTTAAGGGCATTATTGTAACATGTTTTTTGATTTCCCCCATATCCTTTATTAATATCATGAACAAAAATGTTTTTTATTCCAAGTTCTTTTGCTTTATTAACCGTATTATCTGTACTATTGTCATCAACAAGAATAACTTCATCAACTATTTCAAATGGGATTTCTGCATATGTTTGTTCTAGTGTATGTTCTGCATTATATGCTGGTAGTACAATTACAATTTTTTTATTATTTATCATTGTGATGTATTATTTCTTTTTAATTCTTCTGCTTTTGATAAGTAGTAATTTGCATTTTTAATATCTCCAATTTGTTGATATGTAACTCCTAAATTAAAATAAGTTTGAGAATCATAAGGATCTAATTCGATTGCCTTACTAAAGAAACCGATTGATTGAGAATATAATCCTTTCATTCCATATGCTACACCAATATCTTTATAGAATCCGGAACTTTTACTAAAATTCATACTATTAGCTTTTTCAAAATAGACATAAGCAGAGTCTAAATCATTTTTGTATTTACCATAAATAACACCTAATAAATAATAAGCTTCACCAAAATCTGGTTTTATTGAAACGATATTTTCACATGCTTTAATAATATCGTCTGTATTCGAATTTGCCTTTGAAGTAGCTAATAAATTAAAGGTATTCTGAATTACAATTCGAGAATTATTTAGTGCTATATTATGATAAGGCCGCAGTTCTAGTACTTTAGCATAAGACTCAATAGATTTTGCAATATTATAATTATATTCATAATGAGCATTTCCCAATAAATTCAATGCATCAACATAATCAGGATAAATAGATATTGCACGTTCAAGGTATGAAATTGCTTTTGTACACATTTGATCATGAATAGCTTTGTTGTTTTTATTTTCGGGTTTTTGAGATTCTTCGATTAACTTTCCTCCTGCAGAGCAATTACTTTTAGCAGAATTTGTGCTGGTTTGGACATCTGTAGTAAATAGGATAAGATCATTTTCCCAAGCTTTATTTCTACTTATTGTTTTTATAGAATATAATCCTAAAATGATTACTAAAACAAATATGCTGAGTGATTTTTTTGCAGATATGGTTTTTACCAATTTTGGAATGTAGGTATATATTATCCAAGCAATTGTTAAACAAAATCCAATAGAACTAATAAATACAAAACGTTCATTCATAAATGTTCCAACTGGAAAAAAGATATTTGATACTACCGATAATGGTAGTAGATAAAACCATATCCCATACGAAAAAACATCTTTCTTTTTTATCAATCCATATACCGCATAAATACCCATTGCCAAATACAAAATCAAAGGTAAAAATGCATCCGGATTACTCCAATTGAT
>CAYUWD010000042.1:0-13223 GCA_964448235.1 uncultured Bacteroidales bacterium
TATTGTCCAGATATGGACTTAAGTCAATTACAGTTGCAGTTCCATTTTCAGTAATAGTAAGTTCATTGCCAACTAATTGCAGGTCTTGTATCTCGTTATTTATATCATCGTCTAGTTCTGAAGTAAGATATCCATTATTTGAAACAAAAGCGTCCACTTCAGCTTCCGTAAGTTGAGTGTCAGTATTGTCCAGATATGGACTTAAGTCAATTACAGTTGCAGTTCCATTTTCAGTAATTGTCAGTTCATTACCAATTAGTTGCAAGTCTTGAATTTCGTTATTTATATCGTCATCAATTTCAGAACTAATAAAACCTGCATCATTTGTTAACTCACTTGTATTTTGAGGTATCGTGGGTTGGTTTAACAAATCATTATAATCTCCACTAAAAGTATTTTCTGCAGTTTTTGCATGAAGAGCATATGGAACACTTAATAGCTGACTTACACCAACTATTGTATAATTGCTAAAGCCTTCAGGATCGATTTCTGTTTTGATAAAGTATGTATCTGCACTCCAGTCAATATCAGCAAATACACCTTCCTGAACAGCTCCTGTTCCAATTTCAATTGTTAGCAACCCATTAATATTAGTAGTTGGTTGATGGGTTTCAACATAAACTTCAGTACCATCAATTGTACCTTGCAAAATAGTAACTTTCATGCCTATTTCATGCTCGCAAATTAGTTCGCTATCCGTGTTTCTAACAACAGATTGATAAGAAAACTTTAGAGGTGTTTGAGCTAAAGTAATAACAGAAAAAAGTACTAAAAGTGGTAAAATACAAATCTTTTTCATAGTTAGGAATCTTTATTAAACCTATAAAAATAAGGAAAAAGAAAACATGATAAAAACAAAAAAGAAAAATTTTGTATAAAAATAAGAGCCCTCCAAATAGGAAGGCTCTCATATTAGTGGATTTATATCTAGAGATTAATCTATTAGTAGTTCTAAAATCTGCACAGCAGCTTTCGAAACTGAGGTTCCGGGTCCAAAAATTGCAGCAACTCCTGCGTCATAAAGAAATTGATAATCTTGTGTTGGGATAACACCACCGGCAATAACCATAATGTCTTCACGTCCTAGTTTTTTAAGTTCTGCGATAACTGCAGGAACAAGAGTTTTATGACCGGCCGCTAATGAAGAGACTCCAAGAACGTGAACATCATTTTCTACAGCTTGTTTTGCTGCTTCTTCAGGTGTTTGGAATAATGGTCCAATGTCAACATCAAAACCAACATCTGCATAACCGGTAGAAACTACTTTAGCTCCACGATCGTGTCCGTCTTGTCCCATTTTAGCAACCATAATACGTGGTTGACGACCTTCTTTTTTAGCAAATGTGCTACATAATTCTCTGGCTTTTTCAAAGTCAGGATCATTTTTTGATTCTGAGGAGTAAACTCCTGAAATAGATCTAATCACAGCTTTATACCTCCCTGAAACTTTTTCGCATGCATCAGAAATTTCACCTAAACTTGCTCTCTTTTGTGCAGCATCTACTGCTAATTCAAGCAAGTTTCCTTCACCTGTTTCTGCACATTTAGTAATTGCAGCAAGTGCAGCTTGGCATTCGTCCTCGTTTCTTTCTGATTTTAGCTTTTGTAAACGTTTAATTTGTGCTTCTCTAACAGCAGTATTATCAACATCCAAAATGTCAATTGGATCTTCTTTATCAAGACGATATTTATTTGTTCCAACAATTGTTTGAACACCGCTGTCGATACGAGCTTGAGCTCTTGCAGCAGCTTCTTCGATTCTCATTTTTGGAATACCTGATTCGATAGCTTTAGACATACCACCAAGCTCTTCAACTTCTTCGATAAGTTTCCAGGCCTTATGAGCAATTTCATGTGTTAATGACTCAACATAATATGAACCTGCCCATGGGTCGACCTGCTTGCAAACATTTGTTTCTTCCTGAATATAAATCTGAGTATTACGTGCAATACGTGCAGAGAAATCAGTAGGAAGAGCAATAGCTTCGTCTAAAGCATTAGTGTGAAGTGATTGAGTGTGTCCAAGTGCTGCACCCATAGCCTCAATACATGTTCTGGCAACATTGTTAAATGGATCTTGCTCAGTTAATGACCAACCGGAAGTCTGACTGTGAGTACGCAATGCAAGTGATTTTGGATTTTTAGGGTTAAATTTCTTAACAATTTTTGCCCAAAGCATTCTTGCAGCTCTCATTTTTGCAATCTCCATAAAATTGTTCATTCCGATTGCCCAGAAGAACGATAATCTAGGAGCAAATGCATCAATATCTAAACCTGAATTTACGCCTGTACGAAGGTATTCCAGTCCGTCAGCTAATGTATAAGCAAGCTCAATATCGTTAGTTGCACCGGCTTCCTGCATGTGGTAACCTGAGATAGAAATTGAGTTGAACTTAGGCATTTTTTGAGATGTATATTCAAATATATCACCAATAATACGCATTGAGAATTCAGGTGGATAAATATATGTATTACGAACCATAAATTCTTTTAGAATATCATTCTGGATTGTTCCTGCAAGTTCTTCAAGTTTTGCTCCTTGCTCTAATGCAGAGGCAATATAAAATGCCATAATTGGTAATACAGCACCATTCATTGTCATCGAAACAGACATCTTGTTTAAAGGAATCTGATCGAAAAGGATTTTCATATCCAATATTGAATCGATAGCAACACCTGCTTTACCAACATCACCAACAACTCTTGGGTGGTCTGAATCATATCCACGGTGAGTTGCAAGGTCAAATGCTACAGATAAACCTTTCTGTCCTGCAGCTAAGTTTCTACGATAAAATGCATTCGACTCTTCAGCTGTTGAAAAACCTGCATACTGTCTGATTGTCCAAGGGCGCATAACATACATTGTAGAGTATGGTCCGCGTAAATATGGAGGTAATCCAGCTGCAAAATTAAGATGTTCCATGTTTTCAAGATCTTCTTTTGAATAGACCTTTTTTACAGGTATCTGCTCAGCTGTTACCCAATCTTTTTTAATTGAATTTTGTTCCTGCCATTCTTTACCGGAAATGGTTCCGGCAGGTTTTGATTTGATATTAATATCTTTATAATTTGGTTTCATCGAAATTCATTTTTTAGTTAATACCAAGTAAAGTTTGATACTTTGTTAATTCCTCAAGTACGTTTGACCTTACATGTATAAAGTTTGAGATTCCTTTTGTTTCAAGTTCTTCCTTGCATGAAGGACTACCTGCTATAACAACTATCTCTTTATCTTTAGCATTGTAAAGTTCAGGACCATAGTTTACATATTCATCATCTGAACTGCAAAGAACAACGATGTCAGCATTTTTTTCTTTAGCAGCTTTTAGTCCTTCATCAATACTTTCGAAACCATTATTATCAATTACCTCAAAACCTGCACAAGCAAAGAAGTTGGAACTAAATTGTGCACGAGCTTTTCTAAAATTAAGATTTCCAATAGTCAACATAAAAACAACAGGACGTTTGCCCGATTTATCTGTTTTTAGACGCATTTGCTCGAAGGCTTCTGCTCCACGATAAAGTCTAATTGGCTTAATCACAGTGTCAGCCTCTGGCTTATGATTCGAAATATTTAATTTTGAAATTTCAAGAACTTCGTTGAAATTAGGATATTGATTTGTTCCTAAGAAAATTTCGCGACGAGTTTCGATATTTTTATTACGTTTCTTAGTTGTTTCTTCAATTTGATTTTGAATAAAACCTTCTTTAAGAGCAGCAACAAAACCTCCTTTTTCTTCAAGTTCGAGGAAAAGATTCCATGCATTTTCAATTATTGAATCAGTTAGGTTCTCAATATAATATGAACCTGCTGAAGGGTCAACAACTTTGTCAAAATGTGCTTCTTCTTTAATAAGAATCTGAACATTTCTGGCAATTCTTAAGGAAAATTCAGTTGGTTCAGAAAATGCAGAGTCGAATGGATTAACATTTAATGAATCTGTACCGCCTAATACAGCAGACATTGCTTCGGTAGTAGATCTTAACATATTTACGTATGGATCATAAACCGTTTTATTCCACAATGAAGTTTCGCTGTGTGCATATATTTTTGCAGAGTCTGTATTTTCAGGATTGTTTGCTTCGACAATCTTTGCCCAAAGTAATTTTGCAGCTCTTAATTTAGCAATTTCCATAAAGTAATTAGAACCTACTGCAAAATTAAACTGAATTCTGGATGCAATTTCATCAATTGAAAAACCTTCATCTGTAAATTTGCGTAAGTATTCGGCACCCATTGCTAGTCCGAAGGCAAGTTCCTGAACTGCTGAACCACCGGCATTATTAAAATGACGAGCATTTACAGTAACTAATTTGAATTTTGGTAAAAACGAACCAAAATCTTTTAGCATACTTTCGGCACATTTGCAGCTTTCGTTTCCGCAGAATGATTTTCCGTTTATCAAAACATAGCCAATAGAATCAAAATTATTTGATCCTTTTACCAATTCTGCATTGAAATTGTTTGACTTAACAAAATCAGCAAGAAACTCTACATACTTAGCAGACATTACAGCAGCATCGAAGTTTAATGCAATTTCTTCTGGATTAATTCCTGAAAGTAATTTGTCAAAACCGGCTTTATCAATATCTTTATCAAAGATAAATCCAATAGAACTTACACCACCTTTTATAAGTTTGTGAGCAAGTTCGTTTGCTTTAACCGGATCATTAACTTTAATATCCTGACGAATTTCCCAATTATTGTCGGCTTTTGAACCTCTTGTAAATGGAAATTCACCCGGATTTGTCATAAGATAATCCAGATTGTCCAGATTTTCGTTACGGTAATAAGGCCTAACAGGGAAACCTTCAATAGTTTTCCAGACAAGTTTCTTGTCATAATCTGCGCCCTTTAAGTCTTTTTGAATTACTTCCTCCCAAGATTCTGTGGGTACAGGAGGAAATTCCTGAAATAGTTTTTCGTCCATCTTTTCAGATTAAGTTTAAAATTACATCGCAAAATTATAATGAATATTTGATATATGAATGATTTGAGTCATTTTTTTGCCACTTGATGTTAAAGAAAATGTTTTAAAAAGTGGGAGGTTTGGTATAATTGTGGTACAATTTTAAGTAATATCCCGGCTTGTTAATTGTTAAGTTAATTCTTTAATGCGTAAATTTTCATTTATGTATTTTATTTTTTCTTTAGGGATATCAATTTCAGACGCAATTTCAGGCCATTTATTCACTGCTGTAATCACTTCTTCTAATATTGCTTTGGATTTTTTTATTCCGAATATTTTGGCAAAGTCGAATAAATCGCTTTTTGTGAAATTGTCATATTTGCCATTAATTGATGATTGGTGTTCGTTTGTCCATGTTCCACCCGGGCTATATGAAAAACATAAGTCATATGCCGGAGAAATTTGCCATTTTCCATCCTTATTCATTAAGAATGTAAAATTCTTTACATGATCATCATGGTTTCTTGCAATTACATTAAATAACATGCGTCTGTATTGTTGTTCAATTTGTTTGTATGGGAGTTGAAGCCTTTTCATTACCCTGAATAATGTTTCATAATTACTGGCTTTTTGAATTTTGTAGTCTATGCCTGCCAAAGCACAAAATGTTTGCATGTGTATTTTATTACCTGTATCTGTCCTGTCGAACCGTTTTGTTAAAAAGTGGAACCTGCCGTTTTCTTCATGAAGCATACTTTCTGAAATTTCAATTCCGGCTTCTTTTGCTAATTTGTAATATGCAAATTCGATTTTTCCCATACCTTCACTTTCACCTAAAGTTTGTTTATTTGCTCCATCAATTTTAAGCAGCCAGTATGAATATTCTTCAGACTGCATAATATCACCGGGTCTTATTTCAATAATTTGTTTGTTAGTATCTCTTTTTATGGCAATCAAGGCTTTCGCTCTTGCTCCTCCAACAGACGTACCTATTCGTAATATTTCTGTCAGGCTGTCTTTGTCCAGATCAGAAAAGGTTGTCTCCTGCTTGTTTCCAAGAACTCCTTTGGTAATTTCAAATAATTCACCAATATCAACATTGCTAGTGTTATTTACCCTGTGATTTGCCGGTATGTATTCCAATGCTCCCATTCCTCTTTTACCTACATATGTAAGCCTGTCAATTGGATTTATTTCATCTATTGATAAGCCTTTTTGCCTAAGCCATTCTTTCATCATAATATTACCAAAATCATCAGGCATTGAGTCAGATAATAAATATGGTAAATTGTGGAAATTAATATGGTTTCTGTTTGTCTCAAATGTTTTTTCTTCTGTTGGCATTACTATTGGAGAGGGTTCTATGGTGTTGACTATTCCGGTATTGTATTGAAAAACAGAACATCTTTTATCATGATTCCATTCTGCAGTTCCTAATAGTTGGTCATACAATTTTACTTCTACTATCATGCTTATTTTATTTTTTTTGATGCCCGTTTTCTTTCTGATCTTAATTTCTCTTTTTCAAACTTTAATTTAAGTTCCAGATTTTCTCCAACTCTGAATGCGGATTCAAAATCTTTTATTCTATTGAGCCTGATCAAAATTCTTATTAAGCTTTCAACAGTAGTTGACTTTCCTTGCTCTATGAGGCTTATTGTTGAAACACTTAAACCAACATCCTCACTTAGGTCTTTTTGTGTAAGGTTATGCTGGAGCCGTATTTTTTTTAGTCTTCCCCCTATTTCTTTTAATATTTCCTGTTCTGTTAAAAATAACCAATTTTCCATTTTGATAGATTTAAATGTTAAAATATTGATAGTTATACCGTAAATAATCAAATAACTAATAACAAATCATAAGATAATGCAAATATACGAAAAAGTATTTAACTATTAAATAATTAGTAGATAGTAATGATAAAGGTTGATAACTACTAATATGTCATAAGTTAATAGTTTTACTTGTCCTGATGTCCAAAGTTAAAACGCTTAAAAAGTGGGGGAACGCATAATCAGGTTTTAATAGAAAAGTACTATTTTAGTATTTTGATAAACTAACAGGGTATGACAGAAGAAATATTTAAGGAGCTCCCTTTTGCAGTTACAGCTTGTGACATTGATGGTAGAATTATTTATATGAACGAAAAGTCAAGTACAACTTTTCAAAAATATGGTGGTGAATCTCTCATTGGAAAATCTCTTTATGATTGTCATAATCCTAATTCATCAGATAAGATTAAGGAAATTATGCAAACAGGAGAGGCTAATTCATACACAATATTAAAAAATGGTGTAAAGAAATTGATTTACCAATCTCCATGGTATAAAGCCGGACAAATTGCAGGATTAGTTGAAATATCTTTAATTATTCCTGAGGATATGGAGTGTTTTGTGAGATAACTAAAACTTTATTAAAAGGCACGAACAGCACGCACCCTATCCGAGTAGTTCTTAAAGCGGCCGCCGCCCTGGGCGCCATTGAAGAAAGACTGGAACCAAGCGTAGTAGCTGCTGCTCTCGGTAGAACACCAATAGTAGGTGCTAATAAAACCGCTGCCTCCGTTTGCCCCTGCTGTCTTATTAATAGTTCCCTTGTTTGTGTACATAAAACATAATGATTGTCAAAGACTTCCATTAAAGAAATTTATTGATAAATGATTTACAAAAAAGTATTGTTTTTGAAATCTACCTATTATACCAATTTAATTATAATATGCCGTATTGGATAGCAGATTGTGGTTACATTGGTATTACTCATAAAGGGAAAAAGATTTGCTACGGACTTTCTTAAACACAGAAATTATAGTTGATGGCGACATGTGTTTAGAGAAATTATATTAATTACTTAAGAGAGATTAGTGTTAGAATATTCCCCAGATTAGCACATGGTCATCAATCTGCTCCCAATTGAATTTATATTTTATTTGCTTGTTTTCTAATTTAATTGTCTTTATCTCAAAAGTCCCTGTGCCCTAACATTTTTGTGAATTTCTTTTATGTTTTCAGGAATATCGGCAGATAATAGCCAATTAATATCAAACCCATTTTGTATTGCGACTTTCATTAACATATTATATTTAGATATCTGATTTCCCAGTTCAATTAATTTGTCTTCAAATTCAAGATGAAAATCTTCGTGTAAAGAATTTATAAGAATAAGTATCTTAAATGCCTTGGAGATAATGTAAATGAAAAGTTTATATGTATAGCTATAACCTAATTTTGAGATATTTTCATGATTAAATTTGAGAGTTTCGATAAGTAAAATGAGATTTAAATAAGGTTCTCCATATTTGTCTTTTGTTGTTTTTACATGTTCTGCTATTTCTCCGCTAAATTCACGTAAAAGTATCATCAATATTCCCGGGCTATAAGATCTATCAGCTTGCCGATTTAGAGAAGTTATTATATGTTTTTCCTGTTTAGATCTTCGATCTTCAACGCTATCTGTACTTACTAGCTCAAAATAAAGACGATTTGCTAACGTAATATCCTTTTTTAAAAGGCGCATAATTAACTTGTCTTTTTCTTTTGAAGACAAATTACTTATTGCTATTTTAAAATCTTTTTCGAATTTCATTTCAAATAATTTTATACAATACCCCAAACTAATACATGATTTTTAATGTTCATTTGTTTAAAATTGTATTCGATTAATTTTGAACTTGTTTTTAATTGACATTTTATATCCGTATTTTGTTTAAATTCTGACACAAATATTTGCTTAATAAAATCTACCCCCTGAATATCTGCCAGCTTATAAACACATTCTTTACAAGACCATAATTTTGTTAATCTTTCTGTAATATTATTTGCAAATCCAATTTCATCCTGACTAAAAGCTTTATGTGCAATTCTATGAATTCTGTCATTTATTTGTTCAATATCTACAGTTGTTTTTTTTGTTGGATGCCAAACAATAGCAGCAAGCGTATCTGAATGAGATATACTAATATTTCCGATATTACAAACTGGCTTTCTATTTTGGTATTTAATATGAATCTTTGGGTTTAAATGTTTTATTAAGGCTCTTACTGCAAGGATTTCTTTACGTCGGAGCTCTGAGCCTATATTTTCTAACAAGTTTTTATCATAATCAGTTAAAGAGCATAAATTTCTAAGAGCACATTCACTTTCTGATATTTCCCAAATTCCTGAAAGAGATTTTTGCGAAGCAAAATTTGTTATAATGACTGCCATATTAAATCCATTGAAAACTTTCGATCACGTGAATAATGTCATCTCTAATGAAATCTATCACAGGGGCAAGAGAATCTTTATTAGGAGCCACATTAAAATACAAAGACCCTCTTAAAAAATGGTCTGTACTATCTGTTAAATAAAACTGTACAGAAGACGCTGTATTTCCTTTTAAATTATATAACATACCATATACATTTAAGCTATCATTTTGAAATGGGACTTCTTCTATTGCATCAGCTTTTACCGTGTGTTTATAAACAAATTCTCTTGAATCTTCAAGATGAATGTTTAAATCATTATTAACTTGTTTATAAGTAAGATAGATAGTCGCTTGATTTTGAGGAAAATATATATCTAACCAACAATAATCTTCTTTTTCTTTGATAATAAAAGCATAGGTTGGAATTTCAAAAACAAACGGACAGATATCTTTATACTGTTTATATGATTTTTCGGGCGTATCAATTCTAAAGTATCCTCTAGGTCGTGGTATTGGATTATTATTTGAACACGATATAAATACGATGGAAATAATAATTAAAATTATGGTTTTTATGAAATCTTTAAACATTGGATTATTGTTCTAATTTGTTTTTTAAGTTCTATCTATTTTTACTTTTACCTTTTTTATTCTTCTATCATCTGCAGCAGTGATAGTAAAATCATAACAATCAAGTTGGATTTTATCATGTTTTACTGGAATTTCACCATTCAATTCTAGAATCAAGCCTGCTAAAGTATCTGCATCTCCTTTTAGATCATGAAAGTCATTATAATCAACATCTATTACTTTACAAAAATCAATTATACTGGTTTTAGCATCAAACTCATAATTATCATCATCTATTTTAATAAATGTTTGTTCTTCAGCATCTGATTCATCCTGAATTTCTCCAACAAATTCCTCTAAAATATCTTCAAGAGTTACCAATCCGTTAACTCCGCCATATTCGTCAACAACAATTGCGATATGAAGTTTCTTTGTTTGAAAATCAGATAATAAAGCAGAAATCTTTTTTGTTTCAGGAACTATAAAATGAGGTCTTATCAGTTTTTGCCATTTAAAATCCTGTTTATTCTGCAATCCAATATAAGGAAGCACATCTTTAATGTAAAGGATCCCCTTAATATTGTCAAGATTGTCAATGTAAACAGGAATACGACTAAAACCGGATTCTACTATCTGACCAATTACTTTTGTAAATTTATAACTATACTCAATTGCAAAAACATCAACTCTTGATGTTAAAATTTCTTTTACTTCCAAATTTGATGACTGTACAATCCCTTCTAACATTTCTTTATCATCTTTTAATTCATCGGAAGCAAGTTCAATTGCCTGTGAAAGTTCTTCTATACTAAGATCGTTTTTATGCTTTCTCTTAAGCCTTTTGTTTACAATATTAGTCGATTTTATCAAAACAAAGCTGATAGGGTAAAATATTGAGCCACTTATTGTTAAAGGATAGGCCATTACTTTTGCTATTTTTGATGGGAATCGACTAGCAAATATTTTTGGAATCATTTCTCCAAAAAGTAAGATCAAAAACGTAACACCAACCATTTGAACCAGAATATAAATGACTTGATTTTTAATTCCGACAAATAAGTAAGCAGATAAATATGTAGATAGTATGATTATAGCAACATTAATAAAGTTATTTGCAACTAATATTGTTGCCAGAAGTTTGTCGGGCTTTAGAAGTAGTTTTTGTATTTGTAGTGATGTTTTTGTTTTAGAACGTTTAATTTTACTCTTGTCTTTTGGAGAAAGGCTAAAAAAAGCCACTTCACTTGCCGACACCATTGCTGACAAGAATAGTAAAATAACAATAGCAACAAGTCCTGCAATAACTGAATTTATTGAAGCAGGTTTTATTGCTGTTAAAATGAAATAGTATCTAAAAGGCTCCGGATCCAAAGTTCAACATTTTAATTAGAACGGAAGATCATCGTCTATATCAGAATTAAAGTCTGATGATGGTTCGTCAAATTTCTTTTCAGCAGGTTGAGTTTTTTCAACAGGGTTTTTTTCAACAGTTTTAGGACTAAAACTACTATCTTGTGTCGAACCTTTTCGTTCAAGAATTTTTATCTGATCTGCAACAACTTCTGTTGAATATCTTGTAATACCGTCTTGTCCATCCCATTTACGAGTTTGAAGTTTCCCTTCAATATACACCAACATACCTTTTTCAAGATAAGATTCACAAAACTTTGCAGTATATCTCCAAGCAACAATATTATGCCACTCTGTTACTTCTTTTTTGTCACCATCTTTACTTTTGTATGTCTCACTTGTTGCCAAGGAAAATTTCGCAACTGCTGTATCTTCTTTTATATAATTAACTTCAGGAGACCTCCCAAGTCTACCAATTAACATTACCTTGTTTAAATTCATTTTGTATTTTTTTACAAATGTATCAATAATTTAATATCAAATCAAAATTAGACGATGACTTTTTATCGACAATATTATTTTACTAAATCAAAAGTATAAATAATTCCTTCTAATTGTCTTATTTTATCTCTAGTTTCTTCGTTTGGAAAATAAACATAAGCCTCTACACAAACAACCCTATTCCGAGGAGAATCTATTTTTGTATATGAAACAAATGGACCTCCCATAAAATCTCCATGAACTCTCCACAACCCCCTCATTATAGCTGTTTCTAATCCGTTATGTATGACTTTTTCCAGATATGGATAATCATGTTTCACTTCAGTTGTCATATATGAACCTTCTCTACTACCAGGCACATTCTCTTTCAAAATTTTATTGCGCTCTTTTATTAAATAAGGCGTTGTAAACTCAGTACTATCTGTAAGTGGATAAGTATATATCAATAATGCCATTGAGGATTTTCTAGTTTCATGAGATACCCATGCAAAGTCATCTCTATACTCATCTAAATAATAATTAGCAGGAATTTTTATAGATATGTTATACTTTTCTAATATTTTATCAGTAACAGTATGATTAATGTTTCTAGATAATTGAGCAATCCATCTATCTCTATCCGCTTCAAGGAATAGTTTTATCAAATTGTATCTAAAGCGACTAACTTCCTTAACAAATTCTGCCTGATTTGGAGCAGAAATATTAACAAAAACCTGATTCTGTGCATATTTATCTTTAATAACAGTAGTTTTTGCTTCTGTAAGTTTAGGATCTATTTCTTGATATATTATATTGCGATGCAACATGTTTTGATCAATAAATTGACTTAAAGGTATTTGATGTAAATCAAAAATATGCTCTTCTAGTGGAACAGCCGGACAATAATTATGAAAAATAGCTTTCATTGTATCTCCGGGTTCAGAGTTCCAACTTTCATTATTCATCACAAGTATAATATCTCCAGGATTACCATGTGCCATCGGAGTGTTTTGATAACCAGTATTATTGCATGAATAAAAAACTAAAACTATTAAAGCTAAAATTATTGTGAATCTCTTTCTCATTTTACCTGTTTTATGACAAAAATAAATAATAAATGTAATATTATAATAATATAACCCTAATTTAATAATTTTATTTTATATGTAAAGTGACAATTTAATAAAAATGAGACTGTCCATTTCTGAACAGCCTCTAATAATACAACAACTACAAATTTCCGGAAATTTGCCGAGTACTATCATATTGAACTTCATATGTAAAAGTATATTTTTTTGTTTCTCCAGATTTAAGTTTTTCTCTCCAGAATAGCATTCCACTTGTTTCTGTATAATTTGCTTTACCATCATCAATTACTTTTACTTTTATATCTTCAGTTGTTGATACCGGTATGTTGTCTTGTAATACTATATCTACATTTGCCGGTTTTGTGTTTTTAAGTGTGATCTGATATGTGAGAGTCTTTGTTACTACTGAACCTACCAATTTGCTATCTGTTTCATTTTTTAATTGTTTTCTTTCAATTTGCAGACTGCGATCTCTACCTAAAGCTAATTCTAAAGTATCTGATAGAGTTGAAGGATTTATTTGTGTTTCGCCGACAAATGTTCCGTCAAAATAAATATTTGCTGAACCCGGTAACAAGTCCAATTCTTGCCAATCTGTTAATTTTGCGATTAGAAAAGCTTGTGTTTCTACTTTTGGAAC
>CAYUWD010000042.1:13323-25504 GCA_964448235.1 uncultured Bacteroidales bacterium
CGAAGCTTTGCATTTTTCCACTCTTCACCAGTGTTTTGCCAAACATTTGCTTTGTAAATTAGCTGTACCGGATTCTCCACTCCTGAGGTTTTTAAATCATATGTTGGTGTCCAACCTGCATTTGAAACCATATAGTTTATTTCGATTGTCCCATTTACTGCATAATCTGCTGATACTGTAACAACAACCTGATAAATTGGTTTGTTATTTGGAGGTGTTGGGTTTTCTTGTTGATTATAGGCTTTTAACTCGCTAAGTCTGGTATTCATGCGAGTGTATTCACGAGTCATTTTAAATTCTTCTCTTTTTAGTTTTTGTATCTGATTATTAATGTCATTAATTCGAATTCTGAAATACTCCATTGTCGCTTTCAACTCTGTAATAGTATCACCACCATGTCCTGTTACAAGAGAATTATTTAACAAAATGTTCTTTTCAAGTTCTAAAGCAGAAATATTATCTCTTAAATCTGATAAATCAAAGTTTAAGTATGCAATAGAATCTTCAAGAATTGCAATTTCTCTTACAATTTTTGGTGGTAACTCGTTATTGTTTGAAAGTACAATCTCTGGTTGTTTAACTCTGAATTGCACATCCAAAATTGTAAAATTACCTTTCCCTTTTGCCTGAATACTACTTTGATTAAGATAGGGAGAAATATCCGATAATATTATTTCTGTTACTCCTGCTGTGGCTGAAAATGTTCCCGTTCGCGTTATTTGTGCCGAAGACGGAAAAATTGTTACCTCTTTAATTTTAGATTCTACATCTTTTTCGTTAGCGAAAAGGCATAAAACTGCTGTTAAAATTATGCTTACTGTTAAAATAAAGTTTTTCATAGCTGTAAATTTTTTGTTAAACACTGTTTAGATACATAGAAAAATATATTCCATAAAAATAACTTGTTTTTTTACATAAAAAAATTAAGTACCTTTAAACTCATCAAAATAGAATTTAATGGATAAAATAAAAATTGAACATATTGCCTATTTCAGGAAGATTTTACATATAAAACCAAATGATAGTGTAAATAAAATTGATATAAATTTCGAAAATAAATCGATTAGTTTTCATCCATCTGTACGACCTATTCCAAAATTCATTTCTCATTTTGACAATATGGTTGTAGCAAGAGAATTTTTAAAATACATGAAAGAATATAAAGAAATGGATGAAGAACAAATAATTGATAACTGGAACGAATATGAACGAGATAAAGTTCAGAAAAAATTAGATTTATATAAAAGTATGAGTAGAGCAGAGTATGAAAAAGCTGTAGAAGTTAACTTCATGGCTCTTAATGTATTAAAAATCTTTCTGTACATTTTTCTTAGTATTTCCACAATAATCGGAATCTATTTAATTATATACTTATTTTCTTCCGGATCAAGCATATTAGGGATTTTCATATTATTATTCATCATTATTGTAATAATAGCATTTGCTTTTAGAAGGACAGGCATTAAAAGACGAAGTTTATTTAGAAGGAAGTATTAACATGATTAATAATCTCAGATAAAATTAAAAAGCTTCCTGATATATTTTTATTGCATCCTCAATGACAATTTTTCTTGGATTATTATTTATCAAACGTTCAATTTTCATAACTTTTTCAGCAAGTTTCAAAATATCATTTTGTTTAACACCATAAAACCTCAAATATCTTTTAACTTTTAGTTCATCTAATAATTTATCAAAATATATTATTAACCTTTGAGCAGCTTCTTTTTTTGTGATTCCTTTTGTTTTTATTCCAATAGCTTTTGCGGCTGTTGCATATTTTTGAATATCAGATAATAAATTAAAGCGTAAAACAGGTAATAACATAATAGAATTTGCAAGTCCATGAGGGATATGAAACTCTGCACCAATTGGGTAAGCAAATGCATGAACAGCCGCTACACTTGAATTAGCAAACGCTTTACCAGCTAACATACTTCCATACAACATATCACTTCTAGCATCTATATTATTTCCATTATTATATGCTTCTAAAATACTTTTATTAAGAATTCTTAATGCTTCCATTGCTAACAAATCCGTTATTGGTGTAGCGAGTTTTGAAGTTAAAGCTTCCAAGGCATGTATTATTGCATCAATTCCGCTAAATGCAGTAACATCCTTTGGTAAAGACAATGTTATAACTGGATCTAATATAGCAAGCTTTGCATAAAGATTAGGACTTACAACTCCATTTTTAATCTGTTCTTTACTATTGCTTAGAATACTTATATGAGTTACCTCTGAACCAGTCCCTGCAGTTGTTGGTATTAAGATTAATGATAATCCTTCTTTAATATTTGTATTTAAGACCAAGTCCTCTGCTTTTTCTTGTGTTTTTGCAGTTATTGAAACAATTTTTGCAATATCCAAAGCCGAACCACCACCTATACCAATTACAGAATCATATTTATTTTCAATTGATTTAGTTGCCTTATCTGCAACTTCATAACTTGGATCTGATTCAATTTCGGTAAAAACACCATATTTCAAACCATTATTTTTAAGATCTATCAAAAGTTTTTTAAAGAATGTAAGTTTCGATACAGCAGGATCACAAATAATAAAAGGACTTGACAAATTCATATTTAGAATTTCATTTGCAGTAAATTCTATAGATTTATTCCCAAATATCACTTTTGGCGTCGATTGAAATATAAAGTTCTTCATAATTTTATCACTTTTGTAGAAAAAAATACAAGATAACGATAAAAATGAGAAAATACATCAACATTATTATTGAATTATTAATACAATTTCACGGAAAAGACTAACTTTGTCACCTTATTATTAATAAATTAATAAATATAATTATACTATAATGAAGAAATGGATACTATATTCTTTAGCATTTTTAGCATTTTATTCTAGCTTTGCTCAGGTAAAAGACAGTATACCTGAAATTAGTCCTGAAGTTAATGTAATTACATTAACAGAATCAGATTTTGATAGTGATAATCAATCTCAAGATATTTCAGGATTATTAAGCGCATCTAAAGATATTTATGTAAATACAGCTGGATATACTTTTGGTCAGGCAAGATATAGAATTAGAGGATTTGACAATCAAAATTCGTATGTCTTAATAAATGGAATTTATGTAAATGATGCAGGAACAGGAAGACCATACTATGGTAATTGGGGAGGCTTAAATGATGTTATGAGAAATAAGGTTATTAATTCAAATCTAGCATTTTCTGATTATTCGTTTGGTGGTATCGGTGGAACAACAAACATTATAACCAGAGCATCAAAGCAAAGACCCGGCACAAGTGTTTCTTATTCTATGGCAAATAAGTCATATCGTAACAGGGCGATGATAACTCATGCAACAGGCTTGATGGAAAACGGATGGGCATTTACAGTTTCGGGTTCTTCAAGATGGGCACAAGAAGGTTATGTAAGAGGTGCTTTTTACGAAGCATATGCATATTTTTTAGCTGCTGAGAAAAGACTTAATGACAAACACAGCCTTGGTCTAATTTTTATGGGTTCACCTTCAAGAAGAGGAAAAACAGGAGTTAGTACAGCAGAAGTATATGAACTTTCAGGTGACAATTTTTATAATCCAAACTGGGGGTTACAAAATGGTGAAGTTAGAAATGCAAGAGTTGGAACTTTCCACCAGCCTCGCACTATGTTATCTCACTACTGGACCATAGATGATACACAAAATCTAACTTCAACAATTTCGTATATGTTTGGCAGAGGAGGTTCAACTGCTTTAAATTGGTATGATGCTGCTGACCCACGTCCAGATTATTATAGAAATCTTCCTAGTTATTATGAAGAAGACGAATATGAATATGGATATCTTACAGAAATGTGGACAACAAGCGAATCATTTAGACAATTAGATTGGGATTCCTTTTATAACGCAAATAGAAAGAATTTATATACTGTATTAAATGCAGAGGGAGAAGAAGGCGTTAATATTACAGGAAATCGTGCAAAATATATAATAGAAGAAAGAAGATATGATTTACAGAGATTCGATTTTTCTACTTTATATAGCAATGAATTAACTGAAAAAATAAAATTAATTGCAGGAATTAATGTACTTGCTAATAAAACTCACAATTTTAAACTTGTTGACGATTTACTAGGTGCCGACTGGTGGCTTGATATTGATCAGTTTGCAGAACGTGATTTTGATGATGACTATATTATTCAGTCTGATGTAGATAATCCTAATCATATTGTTGAAGAAGGAGATTTATTTGGTTATGATTACATCATTAATATCAACAAATATGATATTTTCGCACAAACAGAAGCAAAATTTTCTAAAATAGATTTATTTGGTGGGATTGATATTTCCTATACAGAATTTTGGCGTACCGGAAATATGAGAAATGGAAAATTCCCAGGTGCTTCATTTGGAAATTCCCCGACTCAGAAATTTCTTAATTATGCAGTAAAAGGAGGAGCAAATTATAAAATAACTGGTCGTCATTTTGTATTACTTAATGCTGCTTATCTTACACGAGCCCCATTTGCAAGAGATGCATTTGTATCTCCCAGAACAAGAAATCATGTTGTAGATAATTTAGTCAGTGAAAAGATTTATACTGGTGATTTAAGTTATTACTATAGATCACCGTATTTACAATTTAAATTAACAGGATTTTATGCACAATTTAAAGATGGAATAAAATCTTCTAGTTTTTATCATGATGAATTACGTACATTTGTAAACTACTCAATGACAAGTGTTGATAAATTGCATTATGGAGGAGAACTTGGAATAGAAGCAAAAATTACTTCAACAATTTCTGCAACTCTAGCAAGTGGATATGGTAGATATTTATACAATAGTCGTCCAAATGTAACAATTACACAAGACAATAGTTCTGAAGTACTAGCAGAAAACAGAACAGTATATATTAAAAATTATCATGTTGGCTCAATGCCTGAATTTGCCGCTTCTGTAGGTGGAAAATATAATGCCCCAAAATATTGGTTTGTTGGAGTTAATGCAAATTACTTTGATGAAAGTTACATTAATTTAAATCCAGAAAAACACACAGTAGAAGCTCTAGATATTTATGTCGACACAGATCCTCAACTTGAGCAAATACTTGAGCAAGAAAAATTAGATCCTGGTTATACTATAGATATCTGGGGAGGAAAATCATGGCGAATTAACGATTATAATATAGGATTCACATTAAGTGTAAACAATATTTTAAATAATACCGATTTGATAACAAACGGATTTGAACAGTATCGTTTTGATAATACTGACATAAATAAGTTTCCAAATAAATATTTCCATTTATATGGCAGATCTTATTTCTTAAATCTATATTTCAGATTTTAATTTAAAACAATTTATAAAATGAAAAAATTATATATATTATTTTTAGCTTCGATTCTTATTACTCCTTTTATTTTTACAAGTTGTAATGAAGAGCTTGATGTACCCCCAATAGATACAGTAGAAGATTGGGAATTATTAACAATTGCTGACATTTATCAAATATATGCTGACAGTGGAGATTTATATACTTTTAAAGATAACTATATCTTGTATGCAACAGTAACAATGGATGATAAAGAAGGGAATATTTATAAAGAAGCTTACGTACAAGACACTTCTGGTGGCATAGATATTTATAAATTAAGTTATGCCGAAACTGTTAAAGTGGGTCAATACTTACGTTTTAATTTGAATGGATCCTATATTAAAAATTATAGTGGAAAAATGGAAATTGTTTATGACAGTATAATTGATACTGATAAGAGCATTATTGTTCAACTTGAAGATGCTCCTATTGAACCTGTAAAAGTTACAATTGAAGATATTGAATCAGGAGAATATGATTGCGAACTTGTTGAAATACAAAACATTCAATTTAAAGATGATGAATTAAATAGAACATACTATTATCCTTTAGCAAGTAATTATGATGAGCCAAATAGATATGCAATAGATAGCGTTGGTAACGAAATTATAATCAGAACCAGCGAATATGCTGATTTTGCAAGTGATACCATACCTAATGGGAGTGGTAATATTGTTGCTATTGTTACAAAATACATAAAAAATGACGAACCTATATGGCAATTATTAATTAGATCTATTGATGAGGTTAAAATGAATAGTTCAAGATTTTAATAAATAACAATAAATTAAAAAATATTATATCGTGAAAAATATATCAATAAAAATTGGTTTGATGCTAATAAGTTTTACACTTATTTTAAGTAGTTGTATTCATAACGATTTTGAAGAACCGCCAATTACAACAATTCCAACCGGAACAATATTAACAATACAAGATCTTTATACTATTTATGATGATAGTATTGAAGCATTAGGTGTAGAAAGCTACAAATTTATTGACGATTACTCTGTTTATGCTATTGTTACAATGGACGACAAATCTGGTAATATTTATAAGTCTGCTTATGTTCAAGACGGCACACATGCTATTAATTTACACTTGCTTTCTTCAGGAGGACTTTACGAAGGAGACTCTGTATGCATTTATCTTAAAGGATTAGTTCTTGGCAAATATGCAGACATGATGCAGCTTGACTCTGTACATGTTGACAATAACATAACAAAAGTATCTACAATGCACCACAAAACACCAGAAGTTGTAACTTTTGGAATGCTAAATACAGATTTTTATAATGGAAAACTTGTAAAAATTGAAAATGTTCAATTTATTGACGAAGAATTAGGTCTTACTTATGCAGATGATTCATTACTTGTAACAGAAAATCGAACACTAGAAGATGAATATGGCGCAGAGATCCTAGTACGAACAAGTGGTTATGCCAGTTTTGCTGGCAATCCTATTCCTGAAGGAAGAGGTTCTATTATTGCAATTTCCGGAATTTATGATGGTGATAGACAACTTTATATTCGGAATTTAGGAGAAGTAGATTTTAATAACCGTCGATTTGGAGATGTAGATACAATACAGTATTACAATTTTGATGACATTGAAAATGGCACTCCAGTGAATATTACTGATTGGGAAAATATTGCTGAAATTGGTTCTCTTAATTGGTTAGGAAATAACAATGGAAGTAATGGAACAATCAAAATTCTTGGTGACGGTAATGAAAATACCAACTGGTTAATATTGCCACAAATGAGTATTTCTAATACAAAACTACAGTTCAAATCAAGAAGCTTTAACATAACAGGAGCAGATATTGGCATTTACATTTCTAACGACTATTCAGGAGATGGTAATCCTCAAACTGCAACTTGGACAGAACTACCTGCAATCTTTTCAACATCAGGAGAATCTGATTATATAATTTCAGGAGAATTAGATCTTTCTGAATATTCAGGAAATGCTTACATCGCATTTAAGTATACATCACAATCCGGACAAAGTGGCTCATACTATTTAGATGATTTATTAATATTTAGTGAATAATAAAATATTTTAAGGTGGCTTTGCCACCTTTTTTTTCCTATATGAAAAAATTAGCTATACTTATAGTTCTTACAATTTTAGTAAATTTTATTTCATTTGCTCAAAACAATAAACTTGAAAAGCTTCTTCAAGAATCTCAGCAACTGAAAGACAGACAAGACAGCCTATTAACACAAATAGAATTGTTAAAATTATCAGAATTCAAATCTCAACTAATTGAAAAAGGTTTACCTGAGACGAATGAAGAAGAAGAAATAATTTGTCATAAAGCTATTTGTTTGATTTATTCCGAAGAGCATGAAATGGCAAAATGGGTGGCTCATATTATTTCTCATGATATTGTTGACGGAGGAGTCTCAAGAACTAATGATTTTAGAATAGACACTCTCGTTAAGACAGGCTCTTCAGAAGAACTTGATTATTTTATTAAAACAAAATTAGATGATGACTCTTATGAATATGATGGCTTTGGATATGACCGTGGACATTTAGCTCCTTCGGCTGATTTTAGATGGTCAGAAATTGCTCTTTCAGAATCCTACTATTATTCAAATATGACACCACAATTACCCGTATTTAATCGTGAAATATGGGCAAATATTGAAGGTTTTTTAAGAGCACATATTTATAATAATCCTGATAAAGATATTTTTGTAGTTACAGGTCCTGTTTTAACAGATAATCTCCCAAAACAAGAGAGAAGTAAAAACAATGTGTCAATTCCTGAATATCACTTTAAAGTAGCTGTAGATTTTTCTGAAAATAAAGGAATTGCATTTTTGATTTCACAAAAACAAACCAATTATCCAATTGAATCATACGTCGTTTCTATTGATTCTGTTGAATCTTTTACAGGTATAAATTTTTATCCGAATTTATCAGAGGAAGAAGAAAAAAGTATTGAGTCCGCATCAAATATTTCAGACTGGAGAACAGGGATTGAAAAAAATGATGTTGCACCAATGAATCCTGAGGAATTGCCAAGAAATTGTTACAATACTATTCAGGCTAAGCAGTTTTATGACTATCCAAAAGAAGTTGAAATATGCGGTACTGTAGTAAGTACCCATAAATCCAGAAAAGGACATATTTTTATCAATCTTGACAAAAGTTTTCCTAATCAAATATTTACTGCAACCATCTGGAAATCAAATATAGTTAACTTTAGTTATAAACCCGAAGTGTTTTTAATAAACAAACAAGTTTGTATTAAGGGTAAAGTTAAAGATTATCAAGGGACTCCATCTATATACCCTGAAAATGAAAAAAAGATAAAACTTATAGAATAGATAAATAATATCAAAATAATACTAATCAGTTGACTTTTGGTATTTTGTTGCATTATATTTACTAGCATTTTTCCCTTTAAGCTCAACTGTAGTTTGTTTCCCTTTCATAAGTTCGTTTCTAATTTCTGATTTTTTAGCTTCATCAACTTCAAGTTGTGATTTTAAAAGTGCATCTATGACAGGCTCTGATTTTATATTGACAACTTCCTTCTGTGCTATTGCTATCCAGTTAAAACTAAATTCATTTACATCTTCAACAGCAAGAACAAACCCATTTTCATTTTGAGATTTAATATAATAATCTCTAACAGGACTATGAGGTGTAATCGCTACTACTGGCTGAGTTCCTGAAAAATCTTTATTATATTTAACATATATTTCGTTTCCACTCAAACTTGTAATGCCAAAGTCATGAACTTCAGTTATTTGACATTCAATATTTTCAATGCTTTTTCGATTCTCCTGTACGCCAGCAATACTAAGACTAACAAGACTATACAAGTCTATTCCAGAAAAAGCATTGTCTTGTATATAATCCGGTGTTTCATCAAGAATAAAACCTAAGTGCATATTATATCTTGTACGTTGTTCTAGACCTTCTACTTTTGTGTCATTTTCTGCTTTATATTTATAAAAAGCAGGTTTTAAGTTCATTATATCATTCATAACATAACTTGCAACATCATCATTAAAGTATGTAATATCTCTTTTTAGTTCTCTACGCGAAACTTGCAAAACATTACTTGAATATATCCCCCTCCATTCTAGGCTAGGACCACCAAGATAACACCATCCACCCATATCTGGTCCAATTGTTGCTTCTCCAGATGCATTATTAAAGATAACGTTATTCCCTGTTGCTGCTCCAGAGACACCACAATTAAATTGAACAACTCCAACTTCTAACAAGCCCCAATTCAAAGGATCCTGACCAGCTGAAGCTACTTGAAGAGCTACCCCAGTAACATCTCCTGTTTCGACAAAACTACCTGGCCAATTTTCGCCATAAAAATAACCTCCAAATGTTTTATTCGTTCCCTTACCGTAAACACCATAACTAGAGCCTGCAGCATTATTACTAGATGCTTCACCCCAAACTCCAACTCCAATTCCAGTTCCATCATGATAGCCTGAGACTCCTGTTGCTAAATCAGAACCAGTTAATGTAGTATATGTTATGCCTTGAATACCACTATACAAATTTGTAGTTTCTGATATCTCAGCATATATTCCTGCACCATGCATAGTATTTACAGCTGTTATTGCTGCAGTCGGTGCAGGAGTACTCCCTTTGTCAGATTGTACAAATAATGCCTCATCATTAGTTCCTGCCAAAGGCAAATTTATAATAACTGGATTTGCATCAGCTTCTATAAAAGCTCCAAGACCAGCCCCTCCACAATCATAAGCCTCATCCAAAGTATGACATGACGAACCTCCTCCAGCACCCACCATAACCCACTCTGTACCATCCCAATAGTAAAAACCATAATCTAATGCCCCTGTTTCATTAAAAACAAGTAAGCCTGTAGCAGGACCATTAACTGGTGTGGTACCATTAGTAACATCTATTAACTCAACTCTAGGAATTAACAATCCCTTATCACTTGCTGTCATATCAAGTAATGCTGAACTATGTGGTGTCGTTGTTCCAAAACCAACATTATCCTGTGCGATTAGAGAACTAAAAACTAAAAACAACACTACTGCTCCAATAATAAATTTCTTAATCATATCTATTTATTTTATTAATTATTTAACTACCATTACAACATCTACAAATTTTTCGGCAATTTGATCTATTTGTACTACATAAACATAACCTCCTGTAGGAACCATTTTACCATTCCATGTTCCATCCCATGGTTCAGAACCCGGAATTCCCCTGTAAATTTCCTGTCCCCATCTATTATAAACTTGAATAGTATACTGATCATACGAATCAAGATTAGATATAATCCATTGATCATTTATTCCATCACCATTTGGAGTAAAAGCATTTGGAATAAATACACAATCCTTATCACCTTCTTCTAGTACAATTCCACCTACATCCATAGAACATCCGTTAATATCTGTAACTGTAACTGAATATTCTCCTCCTGTTAAGCCTGAAATAATGTTTGTTTCAGAGTAACTATCACTCCCCCAAAAATAAGTATATGGATATGTTCCTCCACTAATAGCAAACTCAATATAACCATCATTACCTCCAAGACACATTGGATTATGTACAGTATAATTTGCCTGAACAATACTAGGAACAACAATAATCTCGGTAGTCCCAATTGCACCACAATCACCTGTAAACTTATAAGTAATTTCATGTATACCAATACCAGCAGAACCGACATTAAAAACACCATTAGAATCAACTCCAGAACCAGACCATATGCCACCTTCGGTTTCTGCTGATAACTGAACAGTAATTGGTTCAAAACAGAATGGACCTACTGGATCAATAGAAACATCCGGACTTGAATATACCTGAATAGTAATTTGATTGCCTCCTGAACATCCACCTTCTGTTACTGTATACGTTATAACAAAATCTCCCTCTCCAGCTATTGATGGATCAAATATCCCAAGACTTGAGTCAATAATTCCAGTCCCAGACCAAATTCCTCCATCAGGTAAGCCTTCTAAATTTACTGCTGCATCAGAATAACAAAAACTTCCCGGGTCAGTAATCACAACATTTGGTGCTTCATTGACTATAATATCAATCTGATCTGAATCTGTACATAATCCGGTTCCTACATCATATGTTATTGTATGTATGCCAGCACTTGCTACAGATGGATCAAATGTTCCATTTACTACGTCAGTAATACCTGTTCCACTCCATGTTCCGCCAGCTGAAGATGCTGTTAAATCAATAGCTGCATCATTATCACAAAAGATTCCCGGATCTGTTATTCTTGCATCTGGTGTTGCATAAACATTAACAACTAGATTATCTGTTGCAGAACACCCATCTACTGTTACTTCATAAGTAATGTTATTTACACCAATATTTGCAAGTGATGGGTCAAATTCTCCTGTTACAGAATTTATAATACCGGTTCCTGTCCATGTGCCACCATTAGTCGCTGATGAAAAAGTTGTAGACATGTCTGTATTGCAAAAATCACCAGGGGTTGTGATTGATGCATCTGGAGTTAAATTTACAGTTACATCTATTTGATTTGTAGCAGCACACGAACCGGTACCGACATTATATGTTATTGTATGTGTTCCTTCTCCTGCTATTAATGGATCAAATGTTCCATTTACTGCATCTGTTATTCCTGTTCCACTCCATGTACCACCAGCTGAAGAAGCTATCAAATCTATAGGCAAATCAGTTGAACAAAAGGCTCCCGGATCTGTTATTGTTGCATCTGGTGTATCAAATACATCTATTGAAATATTATCAATTGCTGTACATCCTAAAACTGTAAGTTCGTAAGAAATATTATTTGTTCCAATATTTGCTGAGGCTGGATC
>CAYUWD010000043.1:0-25333 GCA_964448235.1 uncultured Bacteroidales bacterium
TGTTTACTACATTTGTTACATAAGAAATTTTAATAATTCAATAATAAATACATTCAAATTATGAGAAAGCACATTTTTAATGCAGGTCCTTGTAAACTATCTGACAGGACTCTTGAAAACACTTCAAAAGCAGTTTTAGAACTTGAGAATTGCGGGCAATCTATTCTTGAAGTATCACACAGGAGTAAAGATTTCCAAGCTGTTATAGATGACGCAGTTGCTTTATTCAAAGAAGTACTTAACATTCCCGAAAACTATACAATTCTATTTTTAGGTGGTGGAGCAAGTATGCAATTTTGCATGATTCCATACAATTTCATGAAAAAGAAAGCTTTTTATTTAAATACAGGAACATGGTCTAGTAAAGCTATTAAAGAAGCTAAAATGTGGGGAGAAGTTGTTGAAGCTTCGTCTAAAGATAAAGGGTTTACTTATATTCCTAAAGATTTAAATGTACCTTCTGATGTTGATTATGTTCACATAACAACAAATAATACAATTACAGGTACTGAAATTCTAGAAGATTTTGATTTCGATGCACCTCTTATAGCAGATATGTCTTCAGATATTTTAAGTCGCCCTGTAGATGTTTCGAAATATGCTATGATTTATGGTGGAGCTCAAAAAAATATGGGTCCTGCTGGTGTTACTTTTGTAATTATTCGTAACGATATGCTTGATAAAGTTGTAGATCGTCCTATACCAACTATGTTAAAGTACGAAACTCATATGGATAAAGGTTCGATGTTTAACACCCCTCCATGTGTAAATATTTTTGCTTGTCGTGAAACTCTTGCATGGGTTAAAGAAATGGGCGGCCTTAAAGCTATGAATCAACTCTCTGATGACAAAGCAAACCTTTTGTATGGCACAATTGACAATAGTATTATGTTCAAAGGGACTGTTGCAAAAGAAAATCGCTCTAGAATGAATATTGTTTTTGTAATGGAAGAAAAATATAAAGAACTTGAAGCTGAATTTATTAGTTTTGCTGCATCTAAGAATTGTATAGGAATTAAAGGTCATAGATCTGTTGGAGGTTTTAGAGCTTCTACATACAATGCTTGCACATTAGAAGATGTTAAAGTTCTGGTTGCTACCATGAAAGAATTTGAAGTAAAACACGCCTAATTATAAATAAATTTAACAAAAACGCTCCTATTCTTTTTGGGGCGTTTTTATTTTTACCTACGGGGATGTTTTATAAACCTTAAAATATTCCGTTTCTACAAAAAGTTCTTGACAGTTATTTTCTATTAAATTATAGATAATATCATATCTCCCATATTCTCTAGGGAAAAATCCATCACTAATAATTCTAACATCGACTTGTTCAACAATAAAATATAAATTTTTACTTGAGATTAATTTAAAAAAATCGTCTTCTACTCTTTTTTCTACTCCAACATACTCATTCGATATTAACCAATCTAGTGGTGCTGGATTATTGGTTTTCATAAGTGGATAAAATATTGCATTATGAGGAAAAACAACTGTATGATTTTGACTATTCGGAAGATTTTTAAATAACTCAACAAGTTCACAATAATACGATTTCACATATTTATTTGTAATAATTTTTCCAAACTCATCACTTGCTTGATTAATGCCACTAATTTGATTTGATTTTGACAAATCTCTATAATTCACACTCTGTTGGCTATTTATCCCTAATGCAAATAATCCTAACGAAATAATAAGTATTAAATATCTATTCGAAATAAATTTAATTACAGATACTTTTTTATTTGTAGATGCCAAAATGTCTATTAACAAATACATCAATACAATAAATAATGGTCCCGAAGCAAACACCGGCGCATTTGCACCAAGAGAAATTGAGGATATCCATGCTATCACAATAATAAATAATGAAATTAACACAACCCTCTTTTTATTAGGAAACATAACAAAATAGAATATACTTACAGCTGTTGTAGAAAAAAACAAACTAAATGGTAACTGCCAAATATCCAATACTTTTAATAAAAAATGCCTTACAATAATACCAATTAAAAATATTAAATATACTATTACAACAACATCTGTAACACCTTTACTTACTAACTTTTCTTTAATGGATAATTTGTTTTTAATTAAAACATATCCTGATAATATTAACAATAATATATTTAACGGAGTTGAAAGAGAAAACACTGCTTTTTTTACATATTGAATAATTGCAGTTTCAAAGAATTCGCTTCTTCCTGTCATTTGTGCAATAAAATCTCCTATTGCATTATTAGAAATCAAAACAGCAAAATAAAAAATAAAAGGTAGAGCTCCAAAAATAATGACAGCGACTAACTTCTTTAACTTATTACGATACTGTATCAAGAAAAAAATATTTGCCATAACATATAAAAGAGCAAATGTTTGTCTAGAAAGTGTAGCACAGGCTAAAAAGAACAATCCAAGTGATATTTTCCAAAACGATTTATTAAATATAAATGGAATAGATAAAACAGACCAAAATACGGCATCAATTGTAGTCCAAGGATAAACAATGAAATTAAATACAGTAATTACAAATGATACAATTAAAAAAGAGAAATAATTTACACCTTTTATTGGCACAGATGTATTTCGTTCAATTTCTGAACAGACAAAACTTGACAAAACTACTGCAATTATATAAAACTGAATTACAACAAACCATCGGGAATTTGGGACTAATGCCCCAGGAATATATAGATTTATTGAATGCAAATAACCACTTAATGCAGGTCTGATAGATATAAAATCTTTATGGGGTATTTGCCCATTAACAATACGCCATGATTGTGCTAAGACTACTCCTTCATCTGTAGGATTAAAACCTTCACTTTCAACGTAACCAATAAGCCTGAAAAGAAAAATAATAACAATAAATGTAACTACTGTAACAATAATGTATTTTGTCTTTTTAATATCCATCAAATTTCTAAATAATAATAACAAATTTAACAAAACACTGCTTATCTTTGCACTTATGAGTGGAATATTTACAAATATTACAAATACAGAAAAAGTAATTGCTAAAAAAGTATTTAACGAGAATCGCATAACCGAAACAGAGGCAGAATACTTATATACAAAATCATCATTATCTTTTTGTGCATATTTGGCAAACTACATAAAAGAAAAAAGATTTGGAAAAAATGTTTTTTATAATCAGAATACTCATATCGAAATCACAAATCGATGTGTAAACAAATGTAAATTTTGTTCATTTTACAGAGAAGAAGGAGATCCTGAATGTTGGGATTTAAATATTGAAGATGTTCTAAATATTTTAAAAGACAACAAACTAAAAAACATAACAGAAATTCATCTAACTGGTGGTTTACATCCACACAAGAGTACAGAGTTTTATTGCAATCTTTTTAATACAATAAAAAAATTACTCCCTACAATTCACATAAAGGCTTTTACAGCAGTTGAAATTGAATATTTTGCAAAATCAGATTCTATTACGACTAAAGAAGTTATATCTATTTTAAAAAATAATGGACTAAATTCTTTGCCTGGCGGAGGAGCAGAAATTCTTAATGACAATATCAGACGGACTATATGTCCAGAAAAAACCAGTAGTAACACATGGTTAAAAATACATAATGAAGCACACAAATCAGGACTTACAAGTAACTGCACAATGTTATTTGGTCATATCGAAACTATTGCTAATAGAATAGAACATATGCAAAAACTAAGAAATCTTCAAGACCAAACTTCAGGTTTCAATTGTTTTATTCCTTTAAAATACAAAATATATGGCAATGATTTAAAAGTAAAATCCGAAACAAATTTATTAGACGAACTAAAGACATATTCAATTTCAAGAATTTTCTTCGACAATATTCCTCATTTAAAAGCTTATTGGCCAATGTGTGGAAAAGAAAATGCAGCCCTAAGTCTTTCGTTTGGAGTTGATGATATTGATGGAACAATAAGTAACTCAACAAAAATTTATTCTATGGCAGGAAGTAAAGAGCAAAAACCAGAAATGTCTAAAAACCAAATAAAAGAACTTATTATAAACACTGGCTTTAATCCTGTCGAAAGAAATTCAACATACGAAATTATCAAAGATAATTTTTAGTATATGTATTTCTACATTTTCATTTCGATATACTTCGGAATACAAATTATTGTTGTATCACTTTTCAATTTAAAAGTAGTTTTATCAAAATCCGGAGGGCCAAATTTACCTTTAGCATTATTTGAAAATCCATAACCTTCTTTGGGTGCTCCTACCCAATAAGTATCTAATTTTTTATTGTCATTTTCATCATGAAAATATTTAAAAGAATATGTTCCTATATCTAGATTCTTGAAACTTATAATGCATTTCCTATTTTCAATTTTATGAAAAATACTTTTAACAGATTTGTTATTACCATCACGCAAATCTAAAACGACATGACCAATATCGTTTTCTAAATTATTAATAACTATTATTAAATCGACCTGACTTTTTAAAGATAGACTTATTATTAATGCTATTACAACTAACAGAACTGATTTTATCTTATATACAAACATATTAATTTATTTTGTGTTTAACTTTAATAAGCTTTGACACATCATATCCCCTATTTGTTAACTTATCAAGTAAATTATTGTATAAAGCATCATCCATTACTGGTTTACGAGATAAAATCCATAAATATTTATCAGAGCTACTCCCAATAAGAGCCCAATTATAATTATCATCAAGTTCTAAAACAAAGTAATCTCCATAAAAAAACAAGAAAAATGAAACTTTCAATTTTGCAGAATTATTTTCATTTGGAATCTTAGCCTTCCCTACTGCTTCGCTTCTCTTACCATCAAAAGAATGCTTATAGCCAGCATTAACAACTTTTATTTTGCCATTTTTATCTTTAGAGTAAGTTGCTGTTACTCCGACTAAATTCCGTTCAAAGGAATGATTAAAACGCGCTATTTCATACCATTTACCCAAATATTTATCAATATCTAGATTATCAACTACTGATTTGTCAATCATACTATTTTGCCCTTTACATATTGCTATAGTAAATAGTAAATATACAAATAATGTTATACTTTTTCCCATGTTTCTATTTTACCTTTTATTTTTACAAATAGAGGATGAATTTCAAACTCATTACACAAAATTATTTCCTGATACTTTTGTGGATCTCTTTTCATTATCTTATTTCTTAAATGTCCTATTTCAAAATTAATTTGTCCTGAATTAACATTTATTTGCTCAATTTTATTTACAAATTTAAACTTTGACTTATTAAAATTATATAATCTTGCATCTGCCTCAATCCATATATGTGTCAAATAAAAATCTATCGCTTTTATTGGACTTTTATGAATTTTAAATCTTTCGAGTTGAGGATGATTGATATAGCCGGTTGTTTTACCCAACAAAACATTTTTAGCTAATAATGTCTCCCTCCAGAGAGCGACAAGCCCCTTTGAGTCTAGATATTTTGGATGTAATGACCATAGTCTCATATAGTAATATTTCTACATTCATTTAACAAATAAACAGATACAATGTTTAAACAAATATATTTAGGCTAATAATAAAATCAACTTATAAAAACCTTGCATTCAACTTGTATTATTTACAGTATTTATATAACATTTTAGCTGCTTTACGATTCTTCATATTGGCAGATTTTTGCCATGCATGGCAAGCCTTTTTTTCGTCATTAAGATTAAATTGACACAACCCATAAAGATACCAAACCTGATCTAAATTTGGATTTATATCTAATGCCATTGAATAATCGTTTGATGCAAAACGCCACGATTCTAACTTATAATAAATATCAGCTCTTTTTACAAAATAATCTGAATTTGAAGGATTCTGTTCTATTAGTATGTTGAGATTAATTAAGGCTTTTCTGTAATCTTCTCCATCAATTAAAATTAAAGACTTTAAATAATTTGCACTTTCATTGTCTGGAAAGTACTTCAAATACATATCAATATATTTTTCAGCTTCTATTGGTTTATCCAGATTAAGAAGTAATTCTGCATGTTTACAAATAATATCCTGATTATACGGATCCAAATTCATAAGTCTTTCATTTGTTTGCTTTGCTAATTCAAATGTTTGATATATTGATTGAATATCTCTCAATAAATATAATGCAGGAATAAAATTACTATTACTTTTCAAAGATAAATCAACATATTTAGATGCTTGTGAAAAATTTTCGTAATTAAAATATATTGTAGCTATCAAATAGTAAATATATTCTCTCTTAGAGCTATAATTAATAGATTCCAGAATTTCTAGTGCCGAATTATAATTTTCTGTTTTAATAAAATACTCTGCTTCCTCCAGTTTTAATTCGTTTTTAGAATATCTTGTTCCATTCCAAAACTCCTTCCATGCAAAAGTATTGTTTATCATTTCAAACTCTTTATATGATAATATTTCAGAATAAAATTTAGGATTTTTGAACTCAAAATATTTTTCTAGGTACGCGACACTTTCATCAGCAAAGCCAAGACCTGCATATATAACCGAAAGCATAAAATATGACTCTGAATCTAAATTATCGGTCAATTTTTTATAAATATTTATTGCATTTAACACATCATTTTGATCTAAATAAATATCTGCCCTTAGCTTATTGCATTCATAACAATTATCTTTAGAGTTTAAAACTATCAATGCAGAATCAGGATTATTATTATTTAAATAATTTAGAGCTTTCCAATATATATCTTGCTCTACTGTTTGAGCAATAATTACTATCGACAAACATAATAGGATAACAATATTTACTATTTTTTTTATCATTCTTGTCCTGGACTAAGATCAACAGCATTAAAAACATGTATAAACCCATTTAAATGTCTAATTTCCAAGCCCGTTAGTCGCTGTTCATAGACATCACATAAATAATAATAAACTCCATCGCTTACAATACGTCCATTTTTATAATTTCTACCATCCCAATTAATATCAGGATCATTTGTTTGGAACAATAATTGCCCCCATCGATTATATATCTCCATATCAACTTTTTCGACAAAATAATATGGAAAAAATGGTTGAAACAGATCATGTTTACCATCATTATTAGGAGTAAATACATTTGGCAATTCATAATAAACACAATCGTCAATACAAATTTTATTTGAAATATAGCTTTCGTTACTAAAAGAATCGACAGCAGTCATATAAAAACAACCTGCCATTCCAATTTCTGGATAAAATACATAGGATGAATTAGTTGCTTGTTCTGTATGAATCAACTCAAATTTTCCATCAATATACGGAGTATAATATATTCTATACTCTTTTACATCATTATAGCATGTATCACTATAATCCCAATCTATATTGAAACAAACAGAGTCGCAAGTACTTGTAGCAATCATATTTGGAGCACAAGGAGCAGTAGTATCAATAGCCTCTTCACAATTTTCCTGCGAAAAATTGATTATTGGATTTATTATTCCATCTATCGAATAAGATCCTGTAGAACGGACATAATAACAATACTCCCTACCGTTTATCAATCCATCATCTATAAAGTTTTCTGCATTTGTTGTACCCACCGAATCAAAATCAGCCAGTGCGTCAAAATATCGATATATAGTATATTCAGAATTAACCCAAGGAGTATTTTTATTAAATTTAAGATTCAAAGCATTTTCCATTTGTTGAAAATCAATAAATACAGATGAAGCAATATGAGGGGCTCCAATTAAAAATCTGTTTCCTGGTTCATTATTATAGAATTCGACTTTATAAGACCATGGATTATTTTTTGTATCAACACCTGCATCAATATAAATCGTATCATTAATATCATCGATTGTAGTAATTTCGACAAGATTTTCGCCATAATACCCTTCAGACCTATACAAAACATACTGATATGGACCTGGAGCTTCTCCAATATCTATTTCTGTTGGTTTAGCCCATGCAATATAAATCTCTCCATTGATTTCATCTGTTTCAATAATGCTAACATTTGTAATAGTCGGAATTCCTCTTACAAGAGTTGAACAAACCTCGTCAGACACATATCCTTCTGCACCATCAGGAAATACAGCTGTAACAAGATAACAATAAATATGTCCTTGAGAGGCTGTATTATCAACATAACTAGTATTAGAATATCCTTCCACAAAATCAATTTTTGAATATCCTATTCCAGCAGGAACTCCAACTTCACAATGATCAGGAACAAAACCAGAAGCTTCAATTTTACGATATATGTTATATCCTACTACATTAGAACAATAATTTTCGTCCCACACCAAAGATATCTCTGTTGTATTAGCTGATATTCCTATATTTTCAACCTTAGGTCCAACAATATAAATTTCAATATTATTTATATCTGCCAAACTCACAGGCGAGCTTTCATCTTCTGCTTTAATATTCAGATTATATGGTTGTTTTCGAACATAATCACATTGTGTTTGCCAAACGAATTTTCCTTCCGCATAACCTGGAGCGGTTAAAATTTGTTCAAATGTTGCTGCAGATTCGTCGATTTCAAAAGGAGCTCCATTAGCACTTAATACAATATAATCGTTATCAGTATCTGTAGCAACCATTTGATATATTAATAATGAATCAGCCTGGATACAAATATTTTCGGCAACAATTACAGGAGGCGTATTATCACTTTCATAAACTTCTATCTGCATATCCCGAATAATTTGTCCAATTTTAACCCCCATTCTCCACTCTTCAATAAGCATAGCAATATTATACACACCCGGATTTACAGGAGAATCCCAAACCAAATCGCCTGTATATTCATTAATAGTTAAAGAATTAGATGCCTGAGGTAAAGTATAACCTTCGATTGGATCTCCATTTTCTGCTCTACAAGTTGTAAGCTTATAAGAAAGGCTATCTCCGTCAGGATCATATGCTCCGGGATTATGCACAAACACCTGGCCAACAGCAGCTTTATCTACAGGTGGCTGTGTAAGTATAGGTGTATTATTAGTACCCAATTGTGTATTTATTAACATGGTTGTAGAAATTGAAAATACAGTATTAACAGAATTGGGAATATTGTTAACTCCCAGATTTCTATTTGGATCTTCTACAACAATCTCATATATACCTGGTCCAGGAAAAGTATGAGTACCAATATATCCATTTCGCTTATAATAATTTGGTAAAACGACCTCTTCAACTCTTGGTAAAATACTTGTAGTATTATCTCCCCACTGAATTTCTAATTCGGGTCTATCTGCAGTCCAACTTGGACCTGTAGATGTATATGTAATTACTGTTATTTCAAATGTTAAATCCGAAATTTGCCTATATGTAATTTCTCCTGCACGATTATGTGTAGCAAACAATTCAGATGCAATAATTATAAAGAGTATAGCAGATAAAAACCTATTCATAATACAAAGTTACAAATTTATACATGGCATAAATATAAAAGTCCTAATATTTTAACTTACAATCTACTAATTTGTTGCATTATACTATGCCCAATTTGACAATTCAAACACTTTTTACAATCACAATAATTACGTTTTAAATGTAATAATGCTTGAGACTCAAATGCATCTGAAGGGATAAACCCTAATGACTTCCAAATTCTAATATCTCTGTTGTCCTCCGCTTGTACACTTTTAATCAAATCATAATACAAATTAACAGAGTCTCCATTAGACTTATTCTTATGATATAAAAACACAAACGGACTAATTGCATTTATAACCAAAGTATCAAAAGAAAGTTTTCCAAATCCACTATTTGTCTTTTTTACTATTTTTCCAAAAACATAATGTGTTTTCCAATAATTACTAACTTCCACATTAAAAAAAGCCCTTATCTCCTTATAAGTTAAATTTGATATTACAGAAGAGAATAAGCCTTGAAAATTAGACAAAACAGAAACAAGTTGAGCTATTTTCATATATGGTAAATTTGGTGGACGCAATTTCGAAAATTTCCAATTCTTTCTACTCATAAATCCAAGATTATGTAATTTATGCAAATACTGATATTCTTTTTTTAATTCTAACAGATAATTATCAATAATTGCATTTTCAAACAAACCAGACTGTCCAAAAAATAATGCTTCTAGTTTTTTAGGTTGATCTTGATATTTCCTTACGAGATTTATTGGAATTTCTTTTGCCAGTTCTTCAAATGAAAATGAATTTAGTGTTCCTCCAAAACTTTTACAAAGACTAATATAAAAAGCATATTCCCAATTATTATTTGATTTTTTTAGGTATTTTTCAATATATTCACTTTTGCATCTTAGTCTTTCCACTCCAAGTTTTTCAATCCATATTCGAATTTTTAATGGATCTACAATTTCTATATATTTTTCGCATGGTATTTTACTTTCATTATTTTTCAATTCTGAATATTTATTGAATAAAACATGAGGATATCTCATTTCCCAAACAGGTAGTTCTTCAGTATTATTAATAAATACAGGTTTATTATGATTAAATACTACATGCAATATAACATTTGAATAAGCTAAATCCTCATGATGTTTATGTTGAAACCAATCTGCCGAATTAATATGCAATTCAACATTTCCCACCCAAATTGTATTATCAATTTTAATTTTTGCATTTAAGAAATCGGGACCTGAATCTAAATTATATTGTCCTATTTCAAGAATTTCTATATTTCGACCATCAATCAACTGCATATAAGACTTATCCCAAAGCCTGTTACGAAAAATAAAATGCAAAAACTCTTCTTTCATAATATACTTTCAAAAAATTAATAAACGATTTATGAATCGATCTCTCCAAAGCTCCCTTTATTAGGTTATACTTATCAAAACTAATAAATATGATTTTTAATTAAGTGAAAATAATATTTTATTTGCAAATTTTTAACTAAAAAATATTATATTATATTTGAAAGAAATAACAAAAAAATGATTAAGTCAAAAAAATTAATAAAAGCAGAAGAAATCTTCAATAGTATAAGCCATGGATTTGGAGTCTTAATAGCAATTGCATGCCTTGTATTACTTGTAGTTTTTGCTTCGATAGAAGGGAATACATGGAAAATTGTAAGTTTTAGTATTTTTGGTTCATCAATGATAGCATTATATATATCTTCTACATTATACCATAGCACTAAAAACCTACGAAAAAAATCCCGAAGAAATCTTTTTGATCATTCAATGATTTATATACTCATTGCAGGCACATATACTCCAATAAGTTTAGTAACTTTACATGGTGCTTTTGGATGGGTTATTTTTGGCATAATATGGGGGTTGGCAATAATAGGGGTCATATATAAACTATTTTTTTATAATGGAAGCAAACAAGAACGTAAATTATCAGCATGGCTATATGTAGCAATGGGTTGGATTATTATTATAGCAATAGTTCCACTAATAAAAAATGCTACAGGTATTACTTTATGGTTTTTACTTGCCGGATGTTTAAGTTATAGCTTGGGAGTTGGATTTTATCTTTTTAACAAAATTCCTTTTGGACATGGGATATGGCATATTACCATATTAGGCGGAACTATTTGTCATTTTTTTGCATTTCTGTATATGGTAATATAAATTTTATCAAAAGATTATTTAGTAGTGTTCTGATTAATCAACCACTCTGCTTCTTTACGCATTTGTTTATCCAATGGGATATTTAAATCACTTGCCTTTTGTTTTATTTTAGCGTACCAATCAGGGTTATTTTTTATTGCATTTATCCAATAGTCAATTTCTTCCTGCTTATGATATATTTTATAGTTACCATTAAAATAATCTATCATATTTCCAACAAATCCATTATAATCATAATTGTGTAACAATGTAGCAGACGCATATATAATTATAAAGTCAATATCTTTCATTAATTTATCAAGGTCAACTTCTGCAGGTTCTGTTTCTTGATTAAAACTTTCAGGAAATACTTTCATATTATAAAACCAATATGCAACATTACTAAAACATGATGCAGGTATCATTTGATTAATAACAGGCCAATAAAAACTATCCCCAACTGTTAAAACCTTTGGTTTTTGTTTCCCAATAGAATCAAATTTTAAATTATAATATATCATATCACTATGATGCAATTCATGACCAATATTTAGAATATTGCCTAAATCATGCTCATAAGTCTTCATTGTATCAATTACATAATCATCTTTTATAATATCAGGGATATCGATTCCCTTCAATTTTTCCATATAATTAAGCATTGAATCGGCAACCCAAACTGCTGAAAAATATGTATAATGAGTACCGTTTTGAGGAAACAATTCAATACTTACAGTATCTTTAATTTCAATAAACCACTTATTAAAATCAATATAATTTATATTATATTCCTCAAGTTTTGACAGATAATAATCATAATCATTTTCATTTTTTTCATACCTATCATATTGATCGGGAAATTTGTCACTATAATAAAATGCATTTGACGGAGCAATCACAAATAAATACTCTATACCCTTCTCATCCAACAAAGATATTAATGAATCTGTCATAACAAACAGACTGTCTGTTTCCCTTCTGTTTTGAGTTCTAATTCCAAGATAGCTTTCAATATTATAATTAAAGAATAAATATTTATCTTTTCCTATTAATAATTTATTTGTATTAGATGAGTTAAAAAGAGTATAATCAATTGAATTTAAAGATCTAACCAAGAAATTTCTAAATCCAAAATTTCCCGCAATATAATTATCTGCTAATTTCTGATATTTACCTTCTTTCCAATCTTTATAATGCCAAACCGGATATGTTTTAGGGGCTGCCATTCCATTTAAAGGCTCAGAGATAAAAAACTTAAAGGATTTTTGAGCTAAAGGGACTATTAGCAATAATAGCAAAAACAGAAAACAATATTTTTTTATTTTATCCATTAAAATCTAAAATAAATAAACGGGTTAAATCCTCCGAGAGCAATATGACTTGCACAAAGAAAAAGCAATACAAGTAAAAGCGACATCATTGGGATCAATTCATATTTATCATAATATTTAAAAAATATCCACTTTTCGAGTTTTAGACCAAATTTAAACATTGTAATAAACGCAAATATAAATCCTACAATAAGAATGAAAATAAATTTATTCGAATAATAAACAAAGGTTGTTGTGTTAACAAATTCAAACATTCTAACAATATAATCACCAGCATAAGTCAAGTTCTCTGATCGAAATATTACCCATCCAATAAGTGTAATAAAATACGTTAGAACAATTGCTGGATATTTACCTATCTTATCTGTAAATTTAATAAGAAACAATCTGTCGAGTATAAGAAATAAACCATGAAACACTCCCCAAGCTACAAAATTCCAAGCTGCACCATGCCATAATCCTGACAAAAAGAACACTATCCATAAATTAAAGAAAAAACGGGATTTTGTTTTTACTCTGTTTCCCCCCAGCGGTATATACAAATAGTCACGCATCCACCTACTTAGTGTCATATGCCATCTTCGCCAAAACTCTGTTATATTTCTGGAAACATATGGATTATTAAAATTCTCAGGGAAAGTAAATCCGATCATTTTCCCAATACCAATAGCCATATCAGAATAACCTGAAAAATCATAATAAATTTGAAATGAATAGGCAATTATTCCTATCCATGTCATTTCAGTGCTAAGTAAAAATGGATCCATAGCAAATATCTCGTCGACAACCGCACCTAATGTATTTGCTATCAATAATTTTTTTGATAGCCCAATAACAAACCTAAAAAATCCGGTTAATCGATTATCATTTGTTTCTGTTTTAGATCTATCGACAATTTGACCAGCAATCTCGTTATATCTAACAATTGGTCCCGCAATCAATTGAGGAAATAAGAGGATATACATTGCATAATCAACAAATTTCTTTAAAGATTTGCTTGTTTTTCGATAAATATCAACAGTATAACTTAACTTTTGAAAAGTAAAAAAAGAGATTCCAATTGGTAAAACAACTTTTGTCCATTTTATAGGATTCGCTGCACCAAATGAGTTTAATAACAAATTAACGTTTTCAATAAAAAAATTTGCATATTTAAAATAAGCCAACATTCCTATATTAAGCAATACAGAGGCAAAAAGCAAGAATTTTCTATTCTCTGGTGACTTTTCTAATAATTTCACTAAATAAAAATCAATTATTAGAGAAATATATACCAATATAACAAATTGTGGTGCACCCCAGGCATAAAATACAGTACTAAAAATAAGCGAAATAAGGTTTTTATATTTTTTACTTACTAAGAAGTAACAAACTAAAAATATTACTAAAAAATAAAAAAGAAATATCGCACTGCTAAAAACCATCCGTTAAATATTTATATGCTAATATCTAAAAATCAGATATTAGATTAAGGTCTCCTTTATCGAAACCTTCGCAAAGATAAATATTAATAGTAAACAATAAAATTAGACATAAAAAAAAGGCACTTTTTAAGTGCCTTTTTTAAATATTTCTTTAATTTCTTAATCAAAATCATAAGGTGTTGTCACGTCATAATCATATACGAAGAAATAATCTTCACCTTCAGTGATTGTAAAGTCATAGTTTGCACTAGCTTTGAAAACCATCATATAGTCATCATCAGCTGGGTCAGTTTGTTCAGCAACAAACTCATCTAAAACAACCTCAACACCAACAGCGTTAAAATTAACACTAGGTAAGTCAATTGAGAATTGACCATCTGTTACAGTAGTTTCATACTGTAAAATCTGATAATTGTAACCAACTTCTGGAACAGCAACTAAATCACGTGAATCAATTCTAAAAATAATTTTTGTACCATTTGGAACAAAATTTTTATCAACATCTGTTAAGTCTAAATCTGTGATAACTTGACCTTGTACAGTAACCATTGCTAGAGGTTCTGGAGTATATTCTTCTTCTTTACAACCTGTGAACACTAACATTACGCCAAAAGCAGCGATTAACATAATTGAAATAATATTTTTCATAACATTAAATTTTTAAATTATTACTCTTTTTCGTTTGATTATTAAAAGTGGAACATTAAGAACAATGAACCTGAAGTGAAAGTATCTACACCGATATAACTATCATGAGCCACTTCAGTAGTTTCTGTTTCAATATCAGTACCTGTCCAACGCTCAACTGTTTGGAATCCACCATCTCTATTAGTATTAAATCCTAATCCCATTTCTCCACCAACAGAAATTTTTGGAGCAAAGAAGTACTCAACACCAACAACTCCTCTAACAGTAACACCGAAAGCATTATTGTTATATGTTTCGAGGATTCTTTCACTACCACTTACCTCAGCACCGAGTGCAAAATCATAAAAGTTTGGTGAGTTAAACTGAGTAGTCATAGGATTACCATAAGAATATGAATCTTTCCAACTGTTATAGTTAACAAAAATTCCTGCTCCGTAATAACCTTGTACACGCCCCTTACCGCGATACATTAAATAATCAGCACCAATACCAATGTTTGTTGAGTTAAACGTGTAAACATCTGTTACAGTCATTAATGGGTCTGGCACATCCTGATCCATCATAACATCTTCCTTGTCAATCCAGTTTTGATGTCCAATACGTACTGCACCACGAACTGCAACCTGATCTTCAAGATAATACTTAACATAAATACTATTGGCATTATAAATCCCATTAATAAAACCAAAATTGGCACTATTTCCGGCATTGAAACCATTGAATAAATCTCCAAAATAGCCTAAAACAGGTAATGCGTCAATACCCAATGCTATTTCTCCTTGTTGAGGTAGGATTTTCTCCCCACGTTTCGACAACATATCAACCTCGTCTTGTGCAAACAAACCTACTGAAAGGAATAATGCACAAATAATAATTGTAATTTGTTTCATAATCGAACGGCATTAATTAAACATAATTTTATCGTCACAAATATACTCTATTTTTGTCAAAACAAAGAATATAATAGTATTTTTTACAATTTTGTTCTATAAATGACAAAAAAAAACTGCTTGCATTATTACAAACAGCTTGCCAAAATATAATATTTTATTTTTTTTATTATTATCTTTTATGACGTCCTTCGTCAGAAACAGTAAGTTTTTTTCTTCCTTTTGCTCTTCTTTTTGCCAAGACTTTACGACCTTCTACTGTGGCCATTCTCTCTCTGAAACCGTGTTTATTCCTTCTTTTTCTGTTTGAAGGCTGAAATGTCCTTTTCATTTGTTATATTTTTTTAAGCGTTATCAATTTTAAACGGACTGCAAAAATAGTATTTTTATTTTGCAAACAAAACAATTAATAAAATTTTTTACTAATAATTTGGTAAGAAGATGATTTTCTTAGTTAAAAAGAAATCCATATCAAACATTTTTTTTATTTCAAAAAGTTTATAATTCTTAAATCCAACAAGTTCTGATTCAAAATCCCCACCTTTTAGATAATATGTTCCTCTAAGAATATTATCATGTCTACTTACAAAAAGGTTTTTTGTTAAATCGACAAAATCAGGAAATGCAGTAACTGCTCTACTTACCACAAAGTCATATTTAGGAGGTAGCACTTCTGCTCTTGCTTTAAATGCATTAACATTTCGCAATCCTATTTCTGAAACTATGTCTTTAACTGCAACAATTTTTTTTCCAATACTATCTACAAGGTCGAACTTTGAATCAGGAAAAAAGATTGCTAATGGAATTCCCGGAAAGCCTCCCCCTGTGCCAACGTCAATAATATTAGTTCCTATCGGAAAATCTACAACTTTTGTTATTGATAATGAATGTAAAATATGCTTTACAAATAATGAATCAATATCTTTACGACTAACCAGATTGACTTTTTCATTCCATTGGATAAAGACTCTTGAGAATATGTCAAATTGTGTCAGTTGTTTTTGTGAAATTTTTGGGAATAATTTTAACAAATAATTTTGCATATTAAAATCTGCCATTTTTTGCATTAACCATAGGAGCGAGTAATTCCCGAGCTCTAAACAATTGTGCTTTAACAGTTCCAAGAGGCAACTGCATTTCATTTGCAATCTCCTCATAACTAAGTTCTTTATAATACCTAAGATCTATTAAACGCGCATAACGAGGTTTTAATGTCTTAATCATCTTTCTTAGTTCCACGGCTTTTTGTTCCTTTATTACAAGCTCTTCTGGATTTGGATTTTTACTTTCAAATTTATAATTGTCCGGATCATGAAAATCCACTCCTGAATCATATGACTGAGGTCTTATTTTCTTCTTCCGCACATAATCAATACAATTATTTATTGCAATTCTAAACAACCATGTACTAAAAGCATAAACAGGAGTGTATTGTTCAAGATTATTAAATGCCTTACCAAATGTTTCCATAGTAAGATCTTCAGCATCATTTTGATTTCCAATTTTTTTAAGCAATAAGAAATATATTGAATCCTGATAACGGTCCAGCAACTCAGCATATGCACGTTCCTCTCCCTGAAGAGCTAAATCAATTATCTCCAGATCCTTTTGTGCTTTTGCTGAAAAATTACTTCGTTCTACCATCTATTCTTCCTATAAATAAAACATTTAGCAAAAATAACTGCCAAATAAAAAACCGGTGCAAAGATATCAAATAAAACAAAATTATGAAATCCAATTTCAATATTAAATAGATTTCGACTACTTCTACTTATTAAAAATAATGATAAAATTCGCATTAAAATAATCCCAAAAACGATTATCCATAAAGGTGTAAACAATAATAAAGCAGACGTCAAATAAAAAACATAACTCATCGTCAAATAAAATGAAGTAAAAAACTTCGCATACAGAGTATATTTTCCAGAAGTAGACAAATGTCTTGATTTCTGATTTACAAACGCCTTATAAGTTGATGGAGGAATTGACTTTGTAAAAGATTCCTTATCTATACAAATTCTAGTATTTTGCGAATTTGCAACCTCAGAAATAAATAAATCATCATCACCAGATAGTATTTGTTCATGTTTTTCGAATCCACCAGCAATTTTCCACAAAGACTTTTTATATAGTAAATTTCTTCCAACACCCATATATGGATTTCCATTTACTGCTGAAGAAAGATACTGCAATGCAATTAAATATGTATCATAAGCAACGAATTTACTTAATAATCCGCTATTAGTTTCATATGCCCCATATGCTAATACTATCTCGCATTTATTATTTACTGACGAAACCAATGATTTAATCCAATTTTTAGAAACAGGATAGCAATCTGCATCAGTAAACAATAAATATTCTGATTGTGCAGACTCAATACCATATTTTAAAGCATTTTTTTTTCCTTTTGCTTGCGTAACAGAAATAATTCGCAAATTTTCATATCGCATAGAAAGTTGTTGGAGAACCACTTGACTATAATCTTCAGATCCATCATTTATTACTATTACTTCAAAATTAGGATAATTTTGTTCAAGCACCAAAGTAAGAAAACTTTCCAAGTTTTGTTCTTCATTTTTAGCAGCAATTATAACACTTACAAATGGATTATCAAGAAAAACATCTTTTTCCCTTTTTGCATACTTTATAACAGAACTTTCATTATATAATACATATATTATCTGTGCAAAGAAACTCACAAAAACTAATGCCGATAAAATAAATAAAATTGCATTTGGCATCCATTGCGAATATAAAATATTATCTATCAAATCAAGACTGTTTTTTCGACTCTTCCCATATTTCATTCATCTCATCAAGAGTCATTTCTTTTAGATCTTTTCCTTTAGTTATTGTCTTTTGCTCAAGAAAATTAAAACGTTTTATGAATTTTTTATTTGTTTTTTCTAGAGCATTCTCAGGATTTATATCATAAAGTCTGGCAGCATTAATAATAGAAAACATAAAATCTCCGAATTCGCTTTCGACATCGCTTTCGTTTCCATTTTTAACTTCATTCATAAGTTCATAGTATTCTTCCAACACCTTGTCCCAAACTTGTTCTTTCTCATCCCAATCGAATCCAACACCTCTGGCTTTATCTTGGATTCTATGTGCTTTAACAAGAGCCGGCAAGCCTTTAGGTATACCACCAAGAACCGTTTTCTTTTTACCTTCTTTAAGTTTAATTCTTTCCCAATTTTCTTCGACATCTTTTGCTGTTTGTACTTTAACATCTCCAAAAATATGAGGATGACGAAAAATTAGTTTTTCATTTATACCTTTAATTACATCTGTAATATCAAACTTTTGATTTTCTTCTCCTATTTTTGCATAAAAAACGATGTGTAAAAGGATATCTCCAAGTTCCTTTTTAATTTCATCATTATTTTCTTCAGCAACAGCTTCGAGCAACTCATAAACTTCTTCTAATGTCAAAGTTCGCAAACTCTGATTTGTTTGTTTACTATCCCATGGACATTTTTCTCTCAATTCGTCCATAATATCAAGCAAACGCTTAAATTCTTCCAGTCTTTTATCCATGAATAAAAATTATATTAGTAATTTAATAATTATGCAAATTTAGTAATAAAAATAAATCAAAAAAAAGGTAACACATAAGCGTTACCTTTTTATATAATCAAAACTTTTTTTTAAACTAAACCCGAAAAGCCCATAAAGGCAAGAGCTAAAATTCCAGCAACTACAAGAGCAGCAGGAATACCTTTCATACCTTTAGGAATAGGAAGTTTATCAAGATGTTCTCTAATACCTGCAAAAATCACAAGTGCAAGAGTAAATCCCAGAGCTGTTCCTACAGCAAAAACAACAGACTGACCTAGATCAAATTCTTTTTGAATTACAATAATTGCAACACCTAGTATTGCACAATTAGTAGTAATTAAAGGTAAGAAAACACCTAAAGCCTGATATAATGATGGGCTAATCTTCTTAAGAATAATCTCGACCATCTGAACTAAAGATGCAATAACAAGAATATAAGCAATAGTTTGCATATATTCTATTTCGAATCTTACAAGTACGTAAGTTTGAATTAACCATGTAACTATTGTTGCCAAGGTCATTACAAATAAAACTGCCCCCCCCATTCCAACAGCAGTTTTAACTTTTCCAGACACACCAAGGAAAGGACATATACCCAAGAATTGTGCAAGAACTATGTTATTTACAAATATGGCTGCTATAATTATTAAAATATATTCCATAATCAATAATTTTTTATTGTTTTATTACTTATTTAATTTTTTCATTAATGCAATCAAATATGCCAGACCAAAAAACGCTCCTGGTGCAAGTACAAATACAAGAATCCCATCTGTTTGAATAAATTTGTATCCAAAGATAGAATAACTACCTAATATTTCTCTAACACCACCAAGTAAAGTAAGAGCAAACGCAAAACCAAGCCCCATACCTAAACCATCGATAAGAGAAGAAAAAACTGTATTTTTTGAAGCAAAAGCCTCTGCTCTTCCTAACACAATACAGTTTACAACAATCAGAGGTATAAATAATCCTAAAGACTCATATAATGCAGGCACATAGGCAGCCATCACCAAGTCAATAATTGTCACAAATGATGCTATAACCACAATAAAAGAAGGAATTCTAACCTTATCAGGTATAAGATTTTTAATTAATGCAACAACTACATTAGATCCAACTAATACAAAAGTAGTTGCAAGCCCCATCCCCAATCCATTAATTGCTGATGTAGTAACACCTAAAGTAGGACATAATCCTAACAAGAGGATAAAAACAGGATTTTCTTTAATAAATCCTTTTGTAAAATTTTTAAAATTATTCATTACCGTTTCCTCCTTGATTTGATTCAACAATATTTTCAGGTTCTACATTTTCTGTAGTTTCTTCAAGCATTTCTATTTCCTCCACTATTTCTGTTTCCTCAAGCTGTTCATCATTCACACTCACATTGTCCATTTCCATATATGTAGTCCATGCTCTTTGGATAGCATCACAATAAGCTCTTGAGGTTATAGTTGCAGCAGTAATAGCATCAACAACGCCTCCGTCTTTTTTCACTTTTAGTATTTGTTCTGGCATTGTAGAAATATCCATTCCTTTAAACTGTTCATTCCATGAGCTTACAGCTTTTCCTGATTTATCACCTAATCCTGGTGTTTCTTTATGTTCTAAGACATCAGAATCAATTATTTTACCATCAGCATCAAAACCGACCATAACTTTAATTAATCCGCCAAATCCATTATTAGAGAATGTTTTCACAGCTGTTCCTTTTAATTCATCATCAACTTTTACAAAGTAAAAAATCACATCTTTACCATCTACAGTAACAGTTTCTTCTTCTATGGTAGCTTCATCAGCACCTGGAACAACAATATTAATAGCAGTTTTAAGTTTTTCATCCTTTGCTTTTTGAATAGGATCTTTTGTTATATTGTAAACATATCCAAGAGCGACAGCTGCAACTGCAGTAATAACAAACAGTGTTAGTGTCATATTTAAAAATGTACTTTCTTTTTTAGCCATAATAATTATTTTTTAATAGTTTCACCAAAACGTTTTGGTTTAGCCCAATTATTAATTAGTGGGACAACAGCATTCATAATCAAAATTGCAAATGAAACGCCTTCGGGATAAGCACCCCAAACTCTGATAAGAACGGTTATAACTCCAATACCTATTCCATAAACAATCATTCCTTTAGGTGTCATAGGCGATGTTACCATATCTGTTGCCATAAAAATAGCTCCCAACATTAATCCTCCGGTCAATAAATGAAATACAGGGCTAGCGTATGTTTCCGGATTAATTCCATAAAGTATTCCAGTAAAGATAGCGACTGTTCCAATAATCGAAACCGGGATATGCCATGTAATAATTTTGCGGAACAACATATATAAACCTCCTAAGATTAAAGCTACAGCTGATATTTCACCAAGGGAACCACCAATCTGTCCTACCAACATATCCACATAATCATGCGGCATAGACTTCATAATAGTAGAAAAGCCTTCTCCATTTTTTAGGCCTTCTTTTACAATCGCTAAAGGAGTTGCACCTGTTTGCGCATCAGTCATGGCAAAATTCAATACTGAAACTTTTGGCCATGATGTCATTTGCACAGGAAAAGAAATTAATAAGAATACTCTTCCAACTAATGCTGGATTAAATGGATTGTTCCCCAAACCACCGAAAGACATTTTTCCTATACCTATTGCAACCAGAGCTCCAATAACGATTATCCACCAAGGAAGATTAGAAGGTACGTTAAATGCGAGCAACATCCCTGTTACAATTGCCGAACCATCTATTATAGTATTTTTCCCTTTAATAAAAACTTTTTGAATAAGCCATTCAAAAAATACACAAGCTGCAATTGCTATCAGATTCACCCTGATTGCATCGAATCCGAAATAATAAACCGACACAAGAAGTGCGGGAATCATAGCAAATATGACTCCATACATGATTTTTTTTACAGAATCTTTTCCATAATCATGAGGAGACAATGATACTGTTAAGTTATTAATAGCCATTATTTTTATGATTTTTTAGATCTTAATATTTTACTTAAATTTCCTTTTCCCAAACGTATGTAATCAAGAATTGGCACACCTGCAGGACAAATGTAAACACACGATCCACATTCAATACAATCAAGTACTCTATGTGGTTCCAACTCTTCATACATTTTCATAACTGACATATTTTTGATTAAATATGGTTCTAATCCTATTGGACAAACAGAAACACATCTTCCACACCTTATACAGTTATTATTTTGAGGTCTTATAGCATTTTCTTCAGGAAATATTAAAACTCCCGAAGTTCCTTTTGTAACAGGAACATTTATTGAATTAACAGCCTTTCCCATCATAGGGCCACCGTTTACGACCTTTCCTGTATCTTCAGGCAAGCCGCCAGCAGCTTCTATCAACAAATTTATAGGTGTCCCTACTCTGGCAAGGATATTTGAAGGTTTGCTAACAGATTTTCCTGTAACAGTAACAACACGTTCAAACAAAGGTTTATTTTTTTGAACAGCTTCATAAACCGCAAATGCTGTCCCAACATTTTGTACTACACAACCGACATCAATAGGCAAACCTCCTGAAGGAACCTCACGATTAATTAGTGCTTTTATCAACTGTTTTTCACCACCTTGTGGATACATCACCTTTAAAGGATAAACTTTAATACCATCAAATTTGGTAGCCACTTCGGTCATATGTTTAATTGCATCAGGTTTATTATTTTCAATACCAATAAGTACACTCTCGGCACCTACCGCTTTTTGAATTAACTTACAGCCTATCATAATCTCTTCAGCTCTTTCCATCATAATCTGATGATCAGCTGTAAGATATGGTTCACACTCAACAGCATTTATAACAATATGCTTACAAGTTTTACCTGGAGGTACCGATAATTTAACATGTGTTGGAAAAGTTGCCCCTCCCAAACCTACAACACCTGCATCAGAAACTTTTTTACGAATATCATCTGCTAAAATATCGATATTTGAAATTATTGTGTCAGTTTTATCAATTGTTTCTATCCATTCGTCTCCATTCACATCAATAATAACACACATCTTTTTATAACCAGAAGTATCAAGTACTTTATCGATTTTAACAACTTTACCTGATACAGATGAATGAATGTTTGCAGAAACGAAACCAGCACTTTTGGCAATAATCTGACCAACTTTCACTAAATCACCTCGTTTAACTACCAATTCAGATGGAGCTCCTATATGCTGAGCAATAGGAATACTAACCTGTTTTGGCAATTCGATTGTTTCTATAGGCTTACCTGCAGAAAATTTGTTTTCTTTAGGATGCACTCCGCCTTTTGGAAATGTTTTTAACACTGTTATATCTCCTATAATTAGTTTTTAAATCAGTTTGCAACTTCTATTTTATCTTTTTTTTCTGTTTTATCCTTTCGAGGAGGAAAATTTAATTCTAGAATTGCCCCTGTAGGACATTCCTGAACGCACTTACGACAAAGTTTACATTTATCGAAATCAATATATGCGCAAAAATCTTCAACAACTATTGCATCGAAAGCACAAACTTTCACACATTTTCCACATCCAATACAAGCAGAATCACATGCTTTCTTTGCCAAAGCACCTTTATCATTATTTACACAAGACACATAAATTCGTCGGCTCTTTTTCCCTTTATTTCTCAACTCAATAATATCTCTAGGACATGCTTTCACACATGCACCACAAGCAGTACAATTTTGTTCGTCTACAATCGGCAAACCAGACTCTTCATCAATGTATATTGCATCAAAAGTACATGCTTCGACACAATCCCCAAGTCCTAGACAACCATATGGACAATCTGTATCACCTCCATATAAAGATGAAGCAACTGCACAACTTGAAGGACCATCATAATTTGACGTTTTTGCTCTTTTATCGTGTGAGCCATTACATCGTACAACCGCAATTTGAGGCTCCTTTTCTTCTGCTGTCAAACCAAGAACTTCTGCAATACCTTTCATAACCTCATTACCTCCAGCTGGACAAAATAATCCATCCAAACTATCAGCTTTTACACATGCTTCTGCAAATCCTCGACATCCAGGATAACCACATCCCCCACAATTTGCCCCTGGTGTGCACTCTTCAACTTCATCAATCCTAGGATCTTCTACAACTTTAAACTTCTGTGCTACAACATATAATATTACCGCCAGCACAATTCCCAGAACACTTAAAGTAATTAATGTATTAAGAATAATGTCCATAATTAAAATGTTAAATTTTCTCTATATCAAAATTAAATTCTCTCTTAATTCTATTTCTAAACAAATAGAGTATAAAATAATAAGGTGCAAGTATTGCAATAGAAATCACACCTGTTATTCCTTGTGATATTCCAAATTCAAGCATTATCAATAAAGTTGTCAAAACAATAATAAATGGCAAAAGATAACCAAGGAAAAGAGCTTTCATGCCAAGAGATTCTTTTAAAACAACTTTTACTTGTTCTCCTACTGAAAATGAAATATTTTTTGTACTAACCTCTATAGTTTTTTGTGCAGAATCTATCCCACATACAGCTTTTGCGTGACATGAAGCACATGCAGATTGCACCAACAACTCAACAAAAACCACATTATCTATAACTTTTGAAACGACGCCATCATGTTCAATTGTCGCAACTTTTTTCATAACAATGCATTGAAAATATCACCACAAAAGTAACTTTTTTGTCATGTATTTTTATGCTTTAACAACATATAATTAGTATTTTTTTACAATTTAGAACAGATATAAATTACTGTGATTTACATAATATAAAATTGGATATAGTATATTCGACTTCCTTTAAAACAATTATAGTACTGATTGATAATATATTATAAATATTGATATAATATTTTATATGCAGTTTTAATAATGTATGATTCTAAAATAATTAAATAAGTATTCTCATAAAATATTAAGTTGATTAAATTCAAATAATATGAAAAACAAGTAAAATTATCCAGTAGAATTACACAAACAAAAG
>CAYUWD010000044.1:0-25112 GCA_964448235.1 uncultured Bacteroidales bacterium
ATTCAGGAACAACAGAGGCGTGTTGTGGTTTGATGTAATTTTGGAACGATATAAAACGGAACAGGGAGCATTGCTGTTGCTTGTTGGTTGTGGTTTGATGTAATTTTGGAACGATATAAAACAAGTCAAGGCGGGACTGTTGGGACTGTTGTGTTGTGGTTTGATGTAATTTTGGAACGATATAAAACAATTTCACAAACAAGTATAATTCCAATTTCGTTGTGGTTTGATGTAATTTTGGAACGATATAAAACATATCAATATAAGGAGTATATTGCCTACCGGTTGTGGTTTACTCCCTACGGTCGTGAACTCCGCTACGCTCCGGTTTAAAGATACAAAATGAACCGAACGTAGTGAGCTCACGAGTACCATTGAAAATCAAAAAATAATACGAGTAAAGCAATTCGTAACACCCACGCGACTAAGTCGCGCGGGTGTGTTACTGTGTTCAATATTTATTCACAAAAATAATTGATTTAATAGGAGTGAATGAGCTCCGCTACGCTCCGGGTCAAAGATACAAAATGAACCGAACGTAGTGAGTTCACGAGTACCATTGAAAATCAAAAAAAATTACGAGTAAAGCAATTCGTAACAAGCAGCCTATGTTAAAGAATGATAATGAGTCAATCTTTTGTGTATAGAACATTGCATCATAAAAATATAGGATTATTAAATACTTGTTTTATAATTCGATTATATAATTTTTGTAAATTTACAAATATTCAAAACTTGTTATTTTATGAAAAGATTAAAAAGATTAGTTAAGCCTGATGAAAAGATTGTTGGTGGTCCGGATCCTAAAGAGATGAGATCGACAAAATACAACGATGAAATTATGAAAATAGTAATGCAGGTTAAAAAGGAAGAGGCTGAAAATAAAGCAAATAAAAACAAAAAGTAGACTGGTAATCTTTAAATGAAATTTAAATTTATTTAAAGATTATATTTTTATTATTTTTACAAAAAAAAGAGTGAATTTAGAACTTTTTATAGCTCGTCGATTAGTAAGTAAACGACACTCAAAAAATAATTTTAGCAGACCAATTATTTCTGTTGCGATTTTGGGAATTGCTTTGGGGCTTGCAGTTATGATAATTTCAGTTTCTGTTGTAACAGGATTTAAAAATGAGATATCTGATAAGGTAATAGGCTTTGGTGCACATTTACAAATTGTAAATTTTGATAATAATTCTTCTTATGAAACATTCCCAATTTCTCAAGAGCAAACATGGATAGATGAGGTCTTGAATATCAAAGGGGTAAGATTAATAAATAAATATATAGTAAAAGCAGGCATTGCAAAGACTGATGAGAATTTACACGGAGTAGTTTTTAAAGGTGTAGATACAGATTATAATTGGGATTTTTTTAAACAGTATCTTGTAGAAGGTAGTTTGCTTGAGGTTTCTGATACTGTTAAAATTAATCATATAATGATATCGAAATATATTGCTGATGCTTTAAATATTAATCTAGGTGATGATATAGGTGCATATTTTATTCAGGATCCTCCAAGAATGCGAAAATTTATTGTTACCGGTATATACAATACTCAATTAGTTGATTTGGATAGAATGTTTGTGCTTGTAGATATTAAACATCTACGTAAACTAAATGATTGGGAAGATGATCAAATAACAGGATTTGAAATACAGGTTGATGACTTCTCGGATCTTACAAATTTTGAAATAAAAGTAAATGAAATTGTTGGAAATAACTTTAGCCCGGATGGAAGCCTTTTACAAGTAAGAAGTATTAAGGACGAATATCCAGGTATATTTGACTGGTTATCATTACTTGATATAAATGTGTGGATAATTTTGATACTAATGCTTGTGGTTGCAGGATTTAACATGGTGTCGGGATTGCTCGTGATTATATTGGAAAGAGTGAATATGATAGGTGTAATGAAAAGTATGGGAGCCAGAAATATTCAAATCGAAAAAGTGTTTATTTATTTTGCCGGTTTTTTGATTAGCAGAGGTTTAATTATTGGAAATATAATTGGAATAATCTTGTGCCTGATTCAGAAAATATTTGGTCTAATAACTCTTGATCCAGAGTCTTATTATGTTTCTGTTGTTCCAATAAATTTTGATCTTTTGCATGTCTTGATTTTAAATGTTGGAACTTTAGTGGTAACTGTTTTGATAATGATTTTGCCATCAATGATTATTTCCAAAATAAATCCGGCAGATTCAATTAGATTTAATTAAAACTATTATTATGTTATATTTACAACTTGCTTTAGCTCCTGTAATAGTAATTTTATCTTATATATATTATCGAGATAAATATAATAAGGAACCTTTCTGGTTGTTATTCTTTTTATTTGTTGCAGGAATGTTCTCTGTTTTGCCGGTTTTAGGTGTTGGCTATATTTCTGATTTTTTTCTTAGATTCTTTAAAGGGATATATCGTGTAGCATACACAGCTTTTTTTCAGGCTGCGTTTATCGAAGAGTTTTGGAAATTGTTTTTTACTTTAGTTATAGCATGGCGTGCAAAAGCTTTTGATGAAAGATTTGACGGAATTGTTTATGCCGTGACAGTTTCTATGGGGTTTGCTGCAGTAGAAAACGTAATGTATATCTTCGGATCAGGTGTTGCCACCGGATTATTAAGAATCGTTACTGCTGTTCCTGCTCATGCAATTTTTGGAATAAGTATGGGGTACTATCTGGGGCGTGCAAAATTTGATGTTAAATATAGAGGCTTATTTCTTTTACTTGCATTTGTTGTACCTTGGTTAATGCATGGGATTTATGATTTTCTTTTAATGACTGGTATTACATGGATGGTTGTAGCTTTTATCTTGTTCCTTATATTAATGTATATATATGGTTTTGTAAGAATAAAAAATCTTGCCAAATATAAAGTAAAACCAAATCCCGATGTTGAAAATGAACTAGTGGAGAATGATGAGATTAAAAATGATGTGAGTAGAGGTTTTGAAGTAAATAATCAAATTGAAAATGATAATACAGATGTAGTATTAAGTGCTAATGTGAATAGGGAATTTGATAATAATTTGTCTGACAATAATCAAAATATTATTGAAGAAGATAAAACTGTAGTACAGAATCCTGTGAGAAATAATTTAATTGCCTTGGCAGTACTGCACTTTGTGTGGGGTGGAATAAAATTGTCTTCAGCAGTAGGTATTTTAATGAATTTATTAGTCAATTTTGGAATGTATATTGGTGGGATTTATGATGAAAATGTTGATGCAGAAACTTTTGGCTTTATGATAATGCTATTTTTAATTATAGGATTAATCTTTACTGTTGTTTTTGGAATTCTAAATATATATTGCGGGAAATTTTTATTGCAAAAGAAAAATCGTACTTTTTGTCTGGTGATGTCCGGATTTGCTTGTGTTAGCATTCCTTTGGGAACTTTATTAGGTATATTTACCTTTATTGAGTTGGGCAAACCACATGTCATTAGCTTATTTGAAGCTAATGACGAAAACTAAATTCGTTTTTATCAGTTCGATTTAATATAATCAGATAGTTGTGTAGTGTTAATTTTATCTTGAATCCCTGTTTTCATATTCTTTATGCCGATACGATTCGATTTTATTTCTTCTTCACCAATAATAATAACAAACGGGATGTTTTTATTATTAGCATATTTGAATTGTTTGTCAATTTTAGCCTTTTGAGGATAAACTTCACAGCTTAAATCATTATCGCGAAGGATTTTTGCTAATTCCAGACATTTTAATTCTTCGTTTTTACCAAAATTAATAAATAATGCATCACTTGTTTTTGATGTTTTGTCAGGGAATAGACTTAATTGATCCATTACATCATAGATTCTGTCTGCTCCAAAAGATATTCCAACTCCAGAAATATCTTTCATCCCGAAAATTGCAGTTAAATCATCATATCTCCCACCACCACAAATACTGCCGATAGACACATCTTTTGATTTAACTTCAAAAATGGCTCCGGTATAATAGTTTAGCCCTCTTGCAAGACTTAAATCTAAATCAACATCAGCTTTTATAGTAAAATTAGAAATGTAATTAAAAACAGTTTTTATCTCTTCAATCCCTTTCATTCCTATTTCAGACTGTTGAAGCATTTCCTCCAGAAAAATGATGGTTTCCTTAGTATTTCTTTTTATCTCAAGTACAGGTTTTAATTTTTCAATTGCTTGATCTGAAAGTCCATTATTTTTCAGGTCTTCGATTACTTTATTTAGCCCGACTTTATCAATTTTGTCAATTGCAACAGTTATTGGAATAAATTTATCAGATTCTCCGATGCTTTTTGCTATTCCTGCAAGGATTTTTCTATTATTTATTTTAATAACGACATTGATGTTAAGTTTGTCAAATACATCGTCAATGATTTGTATAAGTTCAAATTCATTTAGTAATGATTTAGAACCAATAACATCAACATCACATTGAAAAAATTCGCGATATCGTCCTTTTTGTGGTTTGTCGGCTCTCCAAACAGTTTGTATTTGATACCTTTTGAAAGGAAGTGTAATATCATTTCGGTGTTGAACTACAAATCTTGCAAAAGGAACAGTAAGATCATATCTTAATCCTTTTTCTGAGATTCTATTAGTAATATTTATAAGATTATCTTTATTTATTTCTGAAATGTCTATTTTATTTAGATAATTTCCTGAATTTAAAATTTTAAAAAGCAGTTTGTCTCCTTCATCTCCATATTTTCCTAATAATGTAGATAGATTTTCCATAGCTGGAGTTTCGATAGGAGTATATCCATATTTATTAAAAATATTTTTAATAGTATCGAAAATAAAATTTCTTTTTACCATTTCGTTACTGGTAAAATCTCGAGTCCCTTTTGGTATAGATACTTGTGTTGCCATAATTATTAAACATTAAATCTTATATGAAGAATATCTCCATCATCAACGACATAATTTTTTCCTTCTACATGAAATTTTCCTGCACTTTTAACAGCTGCTTCTGATTTATATTCGATAAAATCTACATATTTCATTACTTCTGCACGAATAAAACCTCTTTGTAAATCGCTATGGATAACACCTGAGGCTTCGGGAGCAGTCATTCCTTTTTTAATTGTCCAAGCTTTAATTTCTTTTGGCCCAACTGTAAAAAAAGATTGTAGGTTTAACAAATCGTATGCTTCGCGAATAATAATGTTAACGCTTGGTTCTTCGAGACCATAATCGACAAGGAATTCTTGTTTTTCTTCTATGGTATCTAATTCTGCAATATCTGATTCGATTTCGGCTGCAACTGTAAGAATTTTTACATTTTCTTCAGAAATAGCATCTCTTACAGCTTTTACATAATCATTTTCCTCAGATAGTGATGCTTCATCGATATTACATACAAACATAACAGGTTTCATTGTTAGAAGAGACAAATCTGCAACTACTTTTTTATCATCATCTGAAACTGGAGCAGTTCGAGCGTTTTGCATTCCTTCCAGATGATTTTTGAACACATTCAAAATTTCGATATTTACTTTAGCCTCTTTATCTCCGGTTTTAACAAGTTTTTGCATTCTTGCTATTTTCTTTTCTACAGATTCGAGATCCTTTATTTGTAATTCAAAGTCGATTGTTTCAATATCTCTAACTGGATCTACAGATCCTTCAATATGTGGTAAATTATCATTATCAAAACATCTTACAACATGAATTAAAGCATCTGCATTTCTTATATCAGCTAAAAACTGGTTCCCTACACCTTCTCCATTACTTGATCCTTTTGTTAGTCCGGGAATATCTACTATATCAACAGTTGCCGGAACAAGTTTTTCGGTTTCTTGTAATTCTTCTAGTTTATTTAATCTGTTATCAGGGACATTTATCATCCCAATATTTGATTTATTACTTGCAAAAGCAAAGCTAGTAGTTTCAGCCTTAGTGTTTGACATACAGTTAAATAATGTTGTTTTACCACAGTTTGCTATTCCAATAATGCCACAATGTAAGCCCATATCTTTTAATCTATAATTTGTTTCGCAAAAATAGTTTTTTTAGATGAACAATCATAGTACAGTGTAGTAAATTGCATAATATTATTGAATTTAGTTAAGTAATAATTAGCTTTTAGTTAATTTTAAGACTAATATTTATTTTTAATACAACTAAATAATCAACCTTTTAAAATCAATTACGTTATATTAATATGTGACTTGATCTTTATATATTAATTATAAAAAGAATTTTGAGGTTGCTTAATTTAAATTATTTTTGTTAAAAATTATTATCATGAAAAATAGGATTATTATTATTATTCCAATATTTATCTTTATGATGTATTTGGTTTCTTGTGGAGGTGGAAGTAATGGTCCAGCTCAAAATCCTGTGATGTATGGTTTGGTAAATAGTTCAAATTGGCGTAGTCCGGATCCACATGCTATATTGACAGACTATACTATGAAAATATATGGAACATCTTCAAATGGACAAACTATTATAATAAATATTAGTTCTGGCGAAATAGGAGAGTTCTCGATGGGACAAACAAATGGTCATTATGCAGAGTTTATTCCGAATATGAGTGCAAATGCAACCCGATATTCAACTGCAAATAGTGAAAATGGTTCGGGATTTGTCCGTGTATCATCTATAAATGAAGAGACAAAAACTATTAGCGGGAATTTTAATTTTAAAGCATATCGTACTTCAGATAATTCTTTTAAAACTATTACAGATGGGAGCTTTTCTAATGTCCCATATCAATATTATAATATTTCTGATACAACTTCTTTTGATAATCTTTTTATTTTCTCCGATGAAAGCCAGCAATGGACTGCAGCTGAGATAACGGCTTATCGTAATGATACGGCTATCATTATTTTTGGAGACGTTGATCATAGTGAAGCATGGCAAAGTGTTACTTTGTGGTTACCACCAACTATAAGTGCAGGAGTGCATTATATAGAGCAAACTGGACCGGTGTATGCCCAATTTCAAGATGGGTTTTATGAATATGAGGCAATTAATGGTTCTATAACAATAATTGAAAATAATGAAACAACAAGAATAGTGCGTGGGACTTTCTTTTTTAATTATGTAGATCATCAAGACCAAACAATGTCTATCTCAGGGGGGCAATTTGAAGTGGAATATGTAGATTCTACTGCTTTATAATATCAACTTTTATAAGCTTTTATGGTTCTCATGGAAATTCTTATTGACAAAACAATTATTTGTAATCAATCTATAATTTTTATTTGTGTATAGAGGTGAGTTGTAAGCAGTTCCGTTGAGTCTGTCGAATGCGTTACCTGATCTTGTTTCTTTGTAACTTTCTGTTCATAAAACATTAATTTCAAAGGTATTCACGAGTTCACTCCGTTTGGTTCATTAGGTAGAAAGATAGAGAATTATGCTTATAAAGTAATTGTTCCTTATAAAAATAAAATAATCTATAAGGAGTATTTACCAACAAGAATTATAAAGTGATCCATGATAATGCGATAGCTTTTATTAGGGTAGTGATTAGAAGACATAAAAAAAGCTGTCTTTTATAGACAGCTTCCTTTATCATTATAAGCTATTTACTCTTCAAGTTTGTCAGCACCTTCACATTCGTAAAGCGCCATCATAGCTGTGAAAAATTCTTCATAAGTTTTTTCAAGCTCTTCTTTGTTGTCTTCCATGTACTTTTCCATTGCTTCTTTTCCGTCTTTGTCCTCTTCGTACTTTTTGTCCATCTCTTTTTCAAACTCGTCAAGTTCGTCAGCTAATTTTTTTAATTCTTCGATTTCGCCATCGTCAAGTTTTTTGTCTTCTGCAGCTGCTTTTGCTACTTCAGTGTACTTTTCGATTTTCTTAATCATTTTTTTTGCGTCAGCTTCTGGTCCACCACATGATGCTAAAGTAAGAATAAAAGCTGCTAAGCTTAATAAAATAGCGATTTTTTTCATAATTGATAAAATTTAAGTTTATAAAATTATTTAAAGTGTAAATTAAATCAAATTTTTAGTAATTTCAAATAAAAAAGCCAATAATTTATCACTTTTTATTAAAAAATATATAATTGATATCTATTTAAGGTTTTCAGCACCTTCACAATCCCAAAGAGCCATTAGTGCTTTAGTGTAATTTTTAACTATTTTAGCATTTTTTTCTTCTGACAAATATTTTTCAGCTTCTTTAGTTGCCTCTTCATCATTTTCATAATTTTTGTCCATTTCTTCACCAAATTCTTCAATCTCTAACATAATTTTGTTTAGTTCTTCAAGTTCTTTTTTGTCGAGAGTTTTGTCTTTAGAAGCATCGTTTGCGACTTCTGTGTATTCTTCATACATTTTTAGCATTTTTTTTACATCAGCCTTAGGACCTCCACAAGATGTGATAAATAAAATAATGCAAAAGCTCAATAATATAATGCTAATTTTCTTCATATTAATATAGTTTTATAGTTTAAATGCTTTAGTTTTGATAAAGATACAAAAATTATTTAATTCCATAAATTAGTTTTTAAAATTTTGCTACAATAGGCATTCTTCTGCCAAAACCAAATGCTTTTGAGGATATTCTAAGTATTGGAGGGGATTGAAATCTTTTGTATTCTGTTTTATTTACAAGATTTAAAACAAATTCAATAGTTTCTCGATTAGGAATTTTCTTTTCAATGGCAGAAATTGGCAATTTTTGTTCAATGTAAGAAAATAAGATAGTGTCTAAAATATCATATTCTGGTAATGAGTCATTATCTTTTTGATTTGGTCTTAATTCTGCAGAAGGAGGTTTAATGATAGTGTTTTCAGGAATTATATCAGCTACATTTTCATTAATATAACGACAAAGCTTATATACATCAGTTTTATAAACATCACCCAAAACAGATAAAGCTCCATTCATGTCGCCATATAAGGTTGAGTAACCAACAGCAGCTTCACTTTTATTTGATGTGTTTAATAGTATATGTCCAAATTTGTTAGAAAAAGACATTAGTATGCTTCCTCTAAGTCTGGCCTGTATGTTCTCTTCAGTAATGCCTTGTTCAGTACCGACAAAAATATCAGACATTGTATCTTCAAACTTGAGTCGTATATCCTCGATGTTTATAATATGATATTTTACCTTACATCTTTTAGCCATATCTACGGCATCCTTAATTGAATGATGGCTGGAATATTTTGTTGGCATTAATAAAGTTGTAATATTTTCTGCACCCAAAGCTCCTATAGCAATTGCTAATGTTAAAGCAGAATCAACACCCCCCGATAAGCCTATAACAGCTTTGCTAAATCCGGATTTATGAAAATAGTCCTTTATGCCTAAAACTAGTGCTTTGTATATGTTTTCATATTTATTTTTATGTTGTATTTGTGTAAGGGGTGCAGAGTTTATTTCATCTGTTTCGAAGCTTAAAAAATCTTCTTCAAAATATTTTCCTTCTAAAACAGTTTCGCCTAGGCTATTTATTATAAGGCTTCCACCATCAAAAATTAGGTCGGTGTTAGCTCCGATTTGGTTTACATATATTATTGGTAGTTTATATTTTTTTGCATTATTAATTAGTATATTTTTTCTATTTGATGCTTGATTGTATGAGTATGGTGAAGCTGAAATGTTTATTACGAAATCAGGATTTAGTTTTGAGAGATATTCTAAAGGGCTGTTTTTATAGAGCATCTCTTTATCAAAATTGCCATACATACGTTGTTCATCCCATAGGTCTTCGCAAATTGTGACTGCAATTTTTCTTCCTTTATATTCAATAATCTCAAATACGTCATTAGGCTCAAAATGACGATATTCATCAAAAATATCATAAGTGGGTAAGAGGGTTTTATTAAATGTTTTTGATATTTGTTGATTTGCAATAAAAATTGCTGAATTATATAAATTTTTGCCTTTAGGATTTTGATTTATTGTAGGAGCTCCTATTATTATGGCAATATCTTTTGTGTGTTTAGTAATTTTGTTAATGTAAAAATTACAGCGATTAATAAAATCTTTATGTTCTAACATGTCGTGGGGGTTATATCCACATACTGAAAGCTCAGAAAAAATAACTAAGTCGACATTGTTTTGTTTGGCATTATCTATTGATTTGATGATTTTTTTGATGTTTGATTCAAAATTGCCAATATGATAATTTAGTTGAGCGAGTGCTATTTTCATAATCTGATTTAATTAAAAAAACCCGAGTAAGTTACCCGGGTTATAATTATCTAACATGTTTTTTTAGAATAAAATCCCTACTTTTAAATGTATATCGCTTAATGCAACTTTTGGATTTGTAAAATTAACCATATTTGGTGTTGCATAAACATCAGTATTATCAACATCTAATAGTCCACCAGTGTATACTAACTCAAATAAGATTCTTGTATTACCTGAAAGTGAATATTCTGCACCGCCACCAATATGCCAACCAAGATTAAGTAAGGAAATTTCATCACTTAAAAGGACGTTTTCGTCACCGCTAATATTTCCTAAGGTTTTAATATTTACTAATGGAGTAACACCTGCTTTTAAGAAATATGTAAGATATCCAATTTCATTGGTTTTACCTTTAAATCCAACAGGTATAGCAAGATAATTCAGATTGTAATTTACTCCACTGCCTGCAGTTAAATTATTGTAAACAATATCTTCATCAGAAACAATAGAATCTGCTCCATTAGTAAAGTTTACGTTTCCACCTAAATTGTTAAACTGTAGTCCAATAGAAGCAGCAAAATTTTCTGTTAGGTTTATATCTAATCCTGCGCCAAAATTATATCCAAATTTCATGCCTTCAGTCGTAATTGTTTTACTATCTGTACTCATCCACGACATTGTTGGACCAACAAATAATCCACCGGATATTTTTTGTGCAAAAATATTACTTACTAAAATTAGAGCGAATATGCATACAATAAATTTTTTCATATCTTTATGGTTTTTAATTAATATATTACAAAAATAGAAATAATTTTCTTTTACTTGTAAAAATGAAAAGGTTTTTAAGTTTAATAATTGCAATATTTATTTTAAGTATTGGATTAATTAGTTTTAATAGTTGCTCTAATGGGAAGAATCCGTTAGATGTAGATGTTTCTGATATTTCATTAAATGTTAAAATTGAGCGATTTGATTTAGAATTGCAAGAAGTAGATTCATCCTACAATGAAATCGATAAGCTATATGATAAGTATGGTGAGTTTTTTAATGTATATAATAATGAGATTATTCAGATTGGGGGGCTTGAAAACTCTTCCTATCTTATTTATTTGCAGACTTTTTTAAATGATTATGCCGTCATAGAAGCGAGTAAGGAAGTTGATAGAACTTTTGATAATTGTAACGAGTTGAATGAAGAAATTACTAATGGTTTTAAACATCTTTTATATTATTATCCTAAAGCAAAAATACCTAGAGTAATATCTTTTGTGGCAGGATTTAATCAATCTATTGTAATAATTGATGGATTTATTGGAATAGGCCTGGATAAATATCTTGGACAAAATTGTAAATTGTACGATATGCTTGGTATTCCAGAGTATGCAAAATTTGAAATGAATAAAGATCAAATTCCTGTAGATATTATGACAGCATGGGCAAGAGATAAATATGTGTTTGAAGCTGCAGAGGAGTCGTTAATAAATTATATGATATATAATGGTAAAATATTATATTTTATTGATGCAATGTTTCCGGAATTTGACGAAGCAAGAAAAAATAAATATACTGAAAGTCAAATAGCCTTTTGCTATGAATTTGAACGAGATATTTGGACAGCCTTGGTTGAAAATAAGTTATTGTTTGTTACAGATTATTTGACAATAAAGAAATTTGTGGAAAGTGCTCCTTTTACACATCAATTTGGGCCAGATAGCCCGCCACGTATTGCAAATTGGATTGGTTTGCAAATTGTACGTCATTATGTTAAGAATAACGATGTTTCTTTTATCGATTTAATGAATGAAACGGATTATAACAAAATTCTAAATTTATCTAAATACAATCCAAAATATAATTAAGAAATGTAATTCTTATTGTGTGTTTGTTTTGTGATAGTTTAATGATAGATTTGCAAGTAAATTTGTAAAGGTTTGCATTGCATGAGCAGTTTCATCAGAAATAGATTGTTGTTTTAATCTTAAAAGTAAGAGGCTGTTTACAGCATTTATGCATATTTCAATATCAGATTCATTATTTGCTTTAGATAAATTTCTGTATTCTGAAATATATGATTTTGCCCATCTAAATAGTTCTTGGTGTTTAAATCCATCTTGAGATTTTAGAAGTTTATTATGTAATTCTGTTAGTTCTGTTATTAGAATTTTTATCGATTGTAAATCTCCATGTTTTTCGATATTTTCTTTTTTCATTTCCAAAATTAGATTAGAAAACCAATTCCGAATATCGTCTTTAACAGAATTAGTCACATCATATTTGTTAATTATTAAGTTATCAATTTTGTTAATATCGAATGAATTTGCTCTGATAATTTCTTGTATTTGACGCATATATAATATATACTCAATTATATTTTCTTTTTTCTTTTGTTCTGCAATAATCATATTTTATTATTATTTAGTTTGTCAATTAAACGTCTTTCTCTTTTTGTTGGTCTGCCGGTTCCTTTATCTCTTTTAATATAATTGTCTTTTGATAAGGATAGTTTAATAAACTCTTCAGGAGGTGTTATTTCTTCTATTTTTTGTTTGGCAATTTTAGCAGAAACACGTTTTTTAATTAATCCAATAGAGATGAAACTCCGAATTATTGGAGGAAATTTTATGTCTATTTGTTCATTTTTTTTAATCATTCGAGAGGGCTTAACAGCTATTCCATTAATTATTACATGTCCTTTTTTACATTCATTAGTAGCTAAACTTCTCGTTTTAAATATCCTAACAGCCCATAAGTATTTATCTATTCTTACTTGTTCACACATAGTTAAAAAGATGTTAATAGCAAAATCCGAATTAAATTTTTCATATAGATTTATTTTATTATTTTAGGCAAAAATAATATTAACCAAATAAATATCGTAGATGAAAAGGCTTTTTATTTTTTCGACACTTGTGATGCTGGTAATGACAATGAGTCTACAAGCACAAAAAAGATTTATGGATGGAGATGTTTACAGTGATGATCCTATTGATCCAGCAGCATTTAATGACAAATTGTTTCAAGATGTACTATTGTATAGATTGAATTTTTATATGGATTCGATTGGTTTAGAAGGATATGAGGTTAGTGAATTTTTTATGAATCCTGCTAGAGAACATGCTATAATTATGGCTCAGGATTCAAAAGCAAGTTTGGAAGGGAAAGGAAAATATAAAACAATAAGAGATCGATTAGTAGCAGCAGGCGGAACAGGAGTTGGTGATGAAGTTGTTGGTAGAATAACTATTAAAGTAGCAAAAGATTATATCTCTTATGATGCATTGGCTACTGAATTGGTTCAAAAATGGGTTAATAGTAAATATTCAAAACAATTGTTTTCGCAAAAATATTTTTTTGCTGGTGTAGCAGGAAGAGTTGAAGAAAAAGGGAAAAAGGTTTTTGTATCAATGTATATAGGTAACTTTGCAAGTTTTAGACCATCCGGAGATGTTGGCGGTGAATTAACAGTTCCTGTTACAACAAAGAAATATGGACTAAAACCATATGATGATAAAGCTTGTAAAAAAGTTGGGCGTAAGATGCCAAATTATATGGATTTGCAAGAGAATCTATATATCAATGATAATGGCGAAATAGTATTTAGATATAATGATCTCAAAAAATTTAGAAGATTTTTAAGAGGGAAAAAGGATGGTCTTGCTGTGGATATAGTACAGAAAGAACAGTTTAATAATTGTCGAGGACAAAATATTGCTGATTATTCCAATATTAATATCGGTTATATGACAAAGAGAGTTTGGTCAAAGAAAATTTATAAGAAAAATATTGCTGCTGGTGAGGGTAGAAGAAATAAAGTAACAAAACTTGAAGTAATTCTTGGTGAACTTCCATTAGAATTTAGACCGGAAGATGTTGAATTAAATTTAATGATTGTTAAGGATAAGCATGTTTGTTATAATGTCCCTCCATCTTATGTTGATGATAAATTCTATGATTTTGTACCTGAAATTGGGTTGCTTCCCGATACTGTTCTTCCTGCAGGGATAGCAGAGTATGCACCAACGGCAACAAGTACAGAATTAAAATTTAGAATTCCATTTGAACAAGCTAAATACGAATATGATCCTGAGGATATGGTTCCTGTACTAAATACTTTAATTTAACCGGCGTTTATTATAAATCAAATATTTATTTCTGCTTATTCTTCATTAGAAGGAACTCAAAGGGATAATGCAGTATTACAAAGAAATAGAGCTCAAAGTATTGTAAAAGCATTTGAGCAGAATCAAAATGCTAGTATTGTTGATTCAATTGTAACTGCTCCAAATTTTGAAGCTTTAAAAGCAGATGCTAAAGGAACTATTTATGATGTAGTGTGTGAAATGGAATTACAGGAAGCTATTTCTTATGTTAATAATCATGCAAAAGAAATGGAATTTATGCTTGAGAATCATAGATATGCTGATGTTGTTATTTGGGTAACTTATGATATTAATGGTGATAAAGAACAAATATATGTTGTAGACCAATTTAATAAAGCTATTGAAGCTGGTCAATTAGATAAGGCATTGTCAATACAAAAATATATTCTTAAACGTGTAGTAGAAGGGCGTTATAATGAGTCAGCTGTTTCAGATATGAGGATCCCTCAGGGAAAAGACTATGTTGGATTAAATATGAATAAAATTTGGTTGACACAATTTATTTTTGATGACCAGTTGGATGAGGATTATTTAGAAAAGATAGATGATTTGAATAAACTTGATGAGGAAAATATTTATGTAGAGTATAACGATATATTGTGTGAAGTTACTTTACAAAATATGGAAGATGAAGATTATACTGAAAAAGTGCAAGAAAGAATAGATAGAATATATAATACTCCTTTAAGAGTTGATCTAGTTGATTTGCTTAATATTGAATTGCAATATCAGATTATGGATATTTATAAAGATTCTTTAGGGTATAATCATCCTCTTGTTAAGAAGAGTGTAAATAAAATTAAAGAAATAATCAAATTTGAAGAACTTACATGGGAGAATTCTCTTAAACTTTCTTGTGTGTTTATAAATCATGGAGATTATGAATATGCAGTAAAATTGCTTGAACCATGGATTTATGATGAAAATGTTCAGTTTGTATTATTGACTTCGTATGCTACTGCATGTTCAAAAGTAGAATATAAGGTTCATTCTAAGAATTTTTACTATGCTTTAGAAAAAATTAAACAACATGATCCGGATTTCTTCTGTGATTTGTTTAAAGGTGATAAATTGTCAGTGCAAACATTTGTGAATAAAAATGTGAAGAAATTATGGTGTGATACTTGTAAAAAGTAGAGTAAACTAAATAACATTTTAAGGCTGCAAAGAGAGTTTCTATAAGCAGCCTTTTTTTTATAATACATGTAATGAAAAAAATTGTAGTTGTAGTTATTATTGAGGTGATATTTGTTATTGCCGTTTTTGGACAATATACTTTTAGTGGAGTTGTTGATGGTTATACAAATAAGGAATTAAATATTTGTACTCAATTTGGTGAAGAAAGCGAATTGATTGAAACTATTTTGACAGGTAGTGGAGGGAATTTTAGTTTCCGTTTTACTGATGAAAATCAAATTGGTTTGTATCGTATTTACCTTGAAAATCAATCGTACTTTGACATCATTTTTAATAATGAAGATATCCATATTCAAACAAAACCTGATAACCCTCAGTATAATATGGAAATTTTAAAATCAGATGAAAATATACAACTATATAATTATTTGGTGGAGAATTATATTTATGATTATAAGATTGATGTTTTAACTCAGATGTTGAGCATATATCCTGATGGGGGATTTTACAAAAGAGTTGAAAAGGAATTGCAGAAAGAAATAAAACATAAGAATATACACATAAAAAAGGTAATTAAAAGTAATCCAGATAGTTTTGCCGGTCGATATTTAAAAGCATTTAGAATATTGCATGTTCCTCCAAAATTGATTGGACAAGAAAGAATTTCATATATAGAAAAAAAATATTTTGAATATTATTCTTTGGATGATTTAGAATTACTGAATTCAAATGCATATAATGAAATTGTATTAAATTACTTTAAGATATATAAAAGCAATAATCAGGATGTGTATTATCGGGCAGCAAAAACTATTTTGGATGAAATATTTTTTGGAGAACCTGTAATATTTAATTTTGTTTTAGAATATATTTTGTCAGGATTTGAGTCATTAGAGCTTGATGAAGCAGCAGCAAAAATAAGTGTAGAATTTGGGGATTTGTGTAGTGATGGTAATGAAAGTTTAAAGATGAGAATTAAGAGTAATACTCTTTTAGCAATTGGAGCAACAGCTCCTGATGTTGTTTCAAAAACTGTTTCAGGTCAGAATTATAAATTATCAGAAATGGAAACAGATTATACTTTATTGATATTTTGGGCAACTTGGTGTCAACACTGTCAGGTAGTATTACCTCGATTAGCAGCTGCGAGCAATATCTTTAAAGAAGCGAATATGGAAGTTGTGGCTGTTTCAGTAGATTCTGATAAAGATGTTTTGGAAAATTATCTGCAAGAAAATAAGTTACCATGGAAGCTTATTTGTGAATATAAAGGTTGGGAAGGGGATATTATTATTGATTATGCTGTTTTTGCAACACCATGGATGATTATTGTTGATAAGGAGATGAAAATAGTAGCTAAACCTTATAATGAAGAACGTTTATATGATTTTTTGGAAAAAGTAATTACTAATATATAACTTATATTATGCGCGTTAAAGATGCTAAATTTCTAATGTCAAATACTGATTATAAGAAATGTCCAAAGCCAGACATTAATGAATATGCTTTTATTGGACGTTCTAATGTTGGGAAATCCTCGTTAATTAATATGCTTACTAATAATGCTCGTTTAGCAAAGATTTCTTCAAGTCCTGGCAAAACTCAAACAATAAATCATTTTTTTATAAATGGCGATTGGTATTTAGTGGATTTGCCTGGTTATGGATTTGCAAAATGTTCAAAAACATTAAGAGCAAAGTTTAGTAAAATGATAAGAGATTATATTAAGAAAAGAGAGAACTTAATATCCTTATTTGTGTTGATTGATAGCAGACATTCTGCTCAGAAAATAGATATTGAGTTCATCAATTGGTTAGGCGAAAATGAGATTCCTTTTAGTTTGATATTTACTAAGTCTGATAAGTTGGGCGTAAATATACTACAAAAACAAATTGATGAATATGTCATGACTTTAAAAGAATATTGGGAAAATATTCCTAGATATTTTATAAGTTCATCAGTAAGTAAAAAAGGGAAAGATGATATTTTGAAATATATAGATGAATTAAATAAAAAAATAAATGCCAGTTTATAAGCCAACATTTAAATAATAAATAAAATATATAAAGCAAATTATTAGAAGAAACTACGGCTTCTTCTAACATTTTCGCCAATATTCATTCCAAAGATTATTTCTTGAGATCCAAAGGTATATGCAGATAAATCTGAGAAGGTAAAGTCATATGCATATCCGAAATAATATTGTTTGTGTTTAAATCCTAAAGCAGCAACAAAAGAATCCCCTGGACGAATAGAGAGTCCAAACCAATATTCTTTATCATAATACATCTTAATGTTTACGTCAAATTGTGGTGGAGTTATTTCTGTCATTTTCATAAGTGCAGAAGGTTCAATTTCAAATTGAGGGGAATTTGGGAAAGAGAATCGATATCCTCCCATCACAAAATAGTGACGAACCATAGTGTTATCATCGAGATTTCTGTTTATTTTCAATTTTGATTGAAACAAATGAGCTGCAGTAATACCGGCATAGTATTTTTTTCCATACGAATATACACCAAAAGTAGCATCAGGGACAATTGTTTTTTCGACCATGTATGTAATAGCTGGATCGTCATAAATTGTAAGATTAAAAAATCTTTGATCCATTTTATATTGCATTGCAATTGCAGAAAGTCCTAAAGAGATTTTATTTAATCTGTCGATATGAAAATGATAAGAATATATAGCATGTAATCCAATATGAGATTCAGGACCAAAATCATCATTAAAAATAATTGCACCAATTCCAACATTATTATTTGCAAGCATTGTATGCCCACTTAAGGTTTGAGTAGAAGGAGAGTTGTTAATTCCAATCCATTGTTTATGAATACTTAATAATACAGGAGAATAATCTTTACTACCTGCAATTGCAGGATTAATAAAAAAGTCATTCATCATATATTGACTATACAAAGGTAACTGTTGAGCATTTAATAAACTGGTTAATGCAAACAGAAAAAAAGAAGATAATAATAAAATTCTTTTCATATGAAGGTGATTAATATTTCAAAACTATATAATAACAAAATTCACTCACATACAAATTTAAAGTATTTTTTATTACAAACAACAAAAATATGAATATAATTTGTTAATTTTAATAAAAAGCTTGACCTTGATGTGTATTAATACCAAGATTCCATCCAAAAATCAACTCTTGTGACCCAACAGTATGTACAGATAAATCACTAAATGTAAAATCATATGCCATTCCGAAGAAATAATCATCAAAATTAAATCCAAACATAGCAACAAAAGAATCTCCATTTCGCACAGATAAACCGGTAAAAAAACGTTTGTTAATATATAGTTTTAGGTTAACATCAGTTTGTAGTGGTGTTGTTTCTGTAAATTTCATTAGTACAGAGGGTTCAACTTCGAGATGGTATTGACCGGGGAAAGCAAATCTATATCCACCCATTATAAAATAGTGTCTAACCATTTTATTGGAATTATCCATCCAAGTTCCTGTAATTTTCATTTTTGATTGTAATACATGTGCTACAGAAATACCGCCCCAATAATTTTTCGAATAAGCATAAGCTCCAAAGCTTGCATCAGGGACTGTTACACTTGTTCGTTCTCTGGTTAATATTGGTTCATATCCATAAAAGTCGTCTTGACTTATGCGCATAATGTATTGCATAAAAATAGCATTCATTCCAAAAGAAACTCGCAGCTTATTATTAACTTTTAAATGATATGCATATGTTGATTGTATTCCTATCATTCTGATTGGGCCAAAAGAGTCATGAAATATCATTCCTCCAACACCCATAATATCATTTACTAATCTATGATGTAATGATACAAATTGAGTAGAAGGAGAATCCTGAATTCCAATCCATTGTTTGTGTACACTTAGCCTAAGTGGAGAGAAGCTTTTTTCAGAACCTGCCACACCTGGATTAAGAATATAATTGTTTTCAAGATACTGACTATAAAGCGGGATTTGTTGTGAAAATCCTTCGGCAGCAAAGAAAAACAAAACAATGTATAAAAAATATTTCTTCATATCCATCTTATTACGTAATTATCTAACAATTGTTACAGTACCAATTCTTGGTGGTAAATCATTATTCATGTCTATATGATACAAATATGCTCCAGTTGGAACCGGATTTCCATTAAATGTTCCATCCCACAATTCGTCAAAGGCACCTGCCTCATATAGTAGTTGTCCCCATCTGTTATAAACTTGTATAATAATTTTTGGAAACATATGTAAATTGTCTATTCTCCAGTAATCATTATGTCCATCATTATTAGGTGAAAATGCTGCTGGAATCTGAAGACAATCAATATTTGCGTCAATTAATTCTAATGCTGTTGAGTTCTCCCATTGGATACAGTTATTTGAGTCTATTACATCAATTTGATAGGAGCCACCTGCCAAACTGTCTATTAATAAGTTTTGTTGTTCCCAACTTTCTTGATTACCTGTTATTCTAATCCAAAATGGAGGAGTTCCACCAATTATAGAATCTAATAAAATATATCCATCTGTATTGCCAAGGCATGATGGACCCATATATTGTGAAACGTGTATTTGAATAGGACCGGGTTCTAAAATTGAAACACGAGTGTAATATTTACATTGATTTGCATCTGTTACTGTTAAACCATATATTCCGGCAAATAAATTATTATTTGTTGATTGTTCGTTAATATTGTGATTATTGGGGCCTGACCAAAAATATGAATATGGTGGTGTGCCACCAAAAGCTTGGGCATTGGCTTGTCCATCATCTGAATTAAAGCAGGTCGATCCTGTTACAGTATATGTTGCTAGTAGTGACGAATCGGGTTCTGTAATTCTGATAGAATTATTTGCTTCACAGTTGTTTGCATCAGTGACATTTAAATAATATGTTCCAACTGGTAGATAATATATGTTTGGATTATCATTGTCGGTATGTTGCCAATCTAAAGTGTAGTTTCCGGTTCCACCACTTATTGTAGTCGTTATCCATCCTGTTGAATCGTTTCGGCATAATACATCCTGACTTGTAAAAGAAATATCAATATCATCAGGTTGTGTTACAGTATAAGTTGTATCGCCAACACAATTCCAACTATCGGTAACAATAAGATAATAATCACCAGCAGGCAAATTGTAATAATGAGAAGTGTCAATAGATGGTTCAATATTCCAATTATAGGAAAATGGGGGATGTCCAAAAACTTCAGCATGAATATTTGCAGAATAATCTCCATAACATAATATATACTGAGATTGAATTATATTTACTTCGTTATTCCCTACAACCGGGACAGTTATTGTGTGAGGTTTAGTACAACCATGAGAGTCTGTGATTTGGACATTATGATTACCACCTGGAAGGTTCATAACAAAGCTAGTTTCTTCTCCGTTATCCCATAAATATGTATATGGGGATGTGCCTCCACTAACACTTATAGTAGATGTCCCCATAAATGCACTGCAGTCAACATGTGTAGTTGAGTCTGTTATTAAAATGTCATCAGGATGTATTAGTTCTAGTGAGTCTGTGATTTTACACATATTAGAATCTGTAATTGTGACATGCCACATTCCTTGTGGAACACTAAATGCTGTGTCTGAATTCATTGCTCCAGGAGTATCCCATTCATAATTATAGCTTGGTGTTCCTCCAGATATTGTGATCCATATTTTACCATCCTGATACATATAGCAAGAAGGATTTATTGAATCCATTTGTGATGATAAAGGAGGTGGCTCACTAACAGTTAAAGTATCTTCATAAATACAAAAATGAGAATCGGTAATACTGAGGTAATATTCTCCAGCACTAAGATTAGATATCCAAGTTTCATTTCCTAATTCTTCATATGAAGAGTTATACCATATTGTGTTGTATTCAGGAGTTCCACCATTAATATTTATCATTGTATTTGCAGTAGAATCATTATAACATAATACCCAAAGAGTATCAATTAGATTAGATGTTAGTATGTCTGGTTGGTCAATAAAAACTGAATCAAATTTTTGACATGAATTTGCATCTGTTATTGTAATATAATGCCATCCTGCATGAATGTTTGAATAAAAATTATGCGTTATTGGAACAATCATATCATCCCACAAATAACTTAATGTTCCTGTTCCTCCTTCTGCATCGATATTTATTGATCCGTCATTAAACGAATTACAACTTGGTTCGATTATATCGGAAAATTCATAAGTAATGTTTTCTGGTTGTGAAATCGATATAGCATCAGTTATTTCACAATTTCTACTATCTGTTATTGTAATAATATAATCTCCGGCTCCAATATTTTGTATTAAACTTATTCCTTCATGATTTGTAGAAAAGTTGCCGTTTTCAGATGATGTGTTTTCCCAACTTATTACATAATCTAGAGTTCCACCATTAATATTTAATTGAATTTCGGCAGTAGTATCATTAAAACAATAAATAAAATCTGTCTGCCCAGTTATTACATCTAGTGGAGATAAAGGTTGTCCTACATTAAAGGTACTTGATATAGTACATGAATTTGCGTCAGTGATTATAACATCATATGATCCTGCAGAGATATTTTCAGGATTTGATGTATTCCCTAAATCGGGTGTCCAGGAATAGTTGTATTCGGGAGTTCCTCCTGTTAATGATAGTTCGATAGCTCCATCTGTTCCATTAAAACAATTTACTGAGTCTGTAGTGCCACTAAGATTAAAAGGTTCTGGAACATTAATGTTAAATGTATATGTGTCTGAGGGACAACCGTTATTATCATTGATTTCTATACTATATGATCCGGGTGTGAGGTTAAAAATACTATCATTATTAATTCCTAAATCAATGAGGTTTTCGTCTAACCATGTAAAACTGTAATTTGGGCTACCTCCAGAAAAATTAACAACAGCCCAGCCTGTATTAGTGTCATAAGGACAAGGTAAATCATGTGTTTCTAATCCACTAATATTAATGCTTTCGGGTTGAGTAATAGTTATTATTGTATCGTGTGTACAATTATTGGCGTCAATAAGGCTAAATACATAATTTCCAGCTGGCACATTATTTAAAATACTATTTGTGCTTAGAATAACCGATGGGGAGTTTTCTTCGTACCATGAAATAATGTATGGAGTAACTCCTCCTGAAACATTTAGAGTAACATTCCCATCATTAAAACCAAAGCATGATACATGAGAGATAGATGAAATTGGAGAAATTATTTCATCAGGTTCGGTAATTATAACACTTGAGCTTGCAGTATATCCATAAATATCAGTTACTGTTATGAAATACGTGTCAGGGATAAGATTGTTAACAGTTTGATCTGTACTTATAAGTATGTTACTGCTATTTCTCCATTCATATGTATAGTCTGGGACGCCACCTGTAACAATAGCTGTAACAGAGCCATTATCGTTTCCATTACAGTCAATTTGTGTGTCATCAATTGTAACAACAAGCTCTTCTGGCTCCATCACTTCAATGCATTCTGAGTATTCACATGCATTATTATCATATACTGTTACACAGTAAGTTCCTGCAGGGAGATTTTGAACTGTTGGGTTTGTTGATATTATAACTCCAGGATTAGCTTGGTCTTCCCATTCATAAGAATAAACAGGAGTTCCACCTGTTCCAAAAACAGATACTTCACCATCTGAGGATCCAAATCCGGTAGTAGGAGTTGCTGCTAGGATTCCTCCTAGTGCTGCAGGTTCATTTAATGTGTAATTTGTTTCAGCTGTACATAAATTTGTATCTGTAACAGTAACAGAGTAGTTGCCGGCAGTGAGATTAGTTGGGTTTGTTCCAGTATATGTATTTATTGGAGCAGCCCATGCATAAGCTGTATATGCAGGTGTTCCACCATTTGCTACACAGTTTATTTCACCATTTGAACTTCCATAACATAATGGATAATTTACGAGATTAATTTCTATTGTTAATTCATCAGGTTGTGTGACGATTGTGTTAGAATATAAAGGTCCACAGCCATTAGCATCAGTAATTGTTACAGAGTAATTTCCTGCGGGAAGGTTGTAAATTGTATCATTATTTTGAGGTATAGATCCTGATAAATTTTCCCAAGAATAATTGTAGTTTTGTGTTCCGCCACTAACTTGTACTTCAACGTATGCATTTGATCCATTATAACAAGAAACATTTGTATTTGATATACTGGTAAAAATAAATTCTGTTGGCTCAACAATAGTAATTATAGTATCCCATTCATAACCAAGTTGGTCTGCAATTGTGAAGTAATAATCACCAGGTTCGAGATCATTTATTGTTGATCCTGTTCCAATAACAGTTCCGAGGGGATGTTCCCAAGTCCAAATATATGGTGGTGTTCCGCCATAACCATTTATTGTTATACTACCATCATCATATCCATAACAGGTTATATCTTCGTGAGAGGCTAGTATTCCTGCTAATTGGTCTGGTGGTTGGTCAATAAGAATACAATTACTAAACGTACACAAATTATCATCTGTGATAGTTACACAATAAGTTCCGTTTATAAGATTATCAGCTATTTGGTTCGTTGAAATAATAACTCCTGGATTTGTTTGATTTTCCCACTCATATGTATATGGTGATGTTCCACCAATAGGATTAGCTGTAGCAGATCCATCATTATTTCCATAACTCGAAGCATCTATACCATTTAATGTTGCTGACAAAATTGCGGGTTGATCTATGTATATTGAGGAGCTAATACTACAACCTAAAATATCTGTTGCACTGACATAATATGTTCCAGAACTAATGTTATTAAGGATGTCAGTATTTGCTAGAGTAGTTCCAAGAGCATCTTCCCAGTGATATGAAAAGTTTCCATTTCCACCAGAGGCTAAAGCTGTTGCATTTCCATTTGCATCTCCATTGCATAAAGGTTCGTTGGAGTTAATGTTTATATTAAGTATGTTTGGTTGGTTTAATGTGAAAGTGTTTGTTGCGGTACAACCATTTGCATCGGTTATTGTAACTTCATAATTGCCTGATTCTAATCCAGCAGGAGTTTGACCATTGAAAAAATCTATTGGAAATTCCCATGAGTAGTTATTAATTGGTAAAGTGCCACCTGATTCTATTGCAGTTATGGAGCCATCTGAATCTCCATTACAACTTGGTTGATTTACTTCGTTTATTGTTACAGTTAATTCTGAAGCTGGTTCATTAATTGTTTGAGAGATTTCGACAGGTCCACAACCATTGTTGTCTGTAATAGTTATATAGTAAGTCCCTGCTGATAGTGATGCTGCTGTTGCTGTTGAGATTCCCATATTTGTTCCAGCTGCATCTTCCCAGTAGTATGTATAAGGTGGAGTACCATCAGTTACGGAAATTGTTATTTCTCCGTTAGTTCCCCCGTGACAATTAACGTCGCTAAATGTTAGGACACTTGCAGAAAGTTCATTGGGTTCATAAATTATTGAATCTGCTGTAACTAAGCACATATTTGCGTCTGTAACGGAAACTGTATAACTTCCGGCTGAGCCTGTTGTTGTTTCAGATATTGAACCATTGCTCCAACTATAGCTATATGGTGATTGTCCTCCTGTTGCAATAATTGTTAGGCTTCCATCATTTAATCCATAACAATTTACAGAGTCTGAGTTGATAAATTCAACATTTAAAGCATTTGGATCTAACTCAACATCTATTGACATAATTAGTTCGCAGGAACCTGCGTCATTGATAGTTACATTGTATGTGTTTACGCTCAGATTTGAACCTGTTTCGTT
>CAYUWD010000045.1:0-25056 GCA_964448235.1 uncultured Bacteroidales bacterium
ATGGAAAATATATTCTAAGCTCTTCGGTTGATAAAACTATTATTTTATGGGATTACATTTCCGGACGAGAAATTGTAAAGTTATCTGGAACAGACTTTGGAGCAACCTGTTGTGTCTTTGATGATGAAAATAATTTAATTTATTCAGCAGGATGGGATGGTATTATTAGAAAATGGGATATTAAAACTCTTAAGGAAATCTCACAATGGCAAGCATATACAAATGGTGTAAATAATATAGAACTATTGCCAGAAAACAAAGCAATTGCATCTATAGGAAAAGATGGTGTTTTAAAAATCTGGGATACAAAAAATGAAACCTTACTAAAGGAAATAAAAGTTTCTAATTTTGCTTGTGATGCTATCGACTCCAACAAGAAATCCAATTTGCTTGCAATAGGAGATCAAGGGGGTAATTTAATTTTAATAAACACAAAAGATTATAAGATAATTAAGAAAATAAAATTACATGACTCATTTATTACCTCAGTTTGTTTTAGTAAAAATGGTAAAACTATTACTACAGGTTCATATGATTACAAAATAAAGATTACTGATACAAAAGATTATTCAATTTTGCATGAAATTACAGATCAATACCAAACATGGTCAGAAATTTCTATTTCTCCTGATGCAACAAAACTTGCTGCAATAAGTTTAAATGGATCAATTTATGAATGGAATTTAGAAAATGAAAAGCAATTACTAAAAGTAACTACTGGATTTCAAATGGGTACTGCTTTAGCATATAATCCAGATGCAAGTGAAATAATAGCTTGCGGTGCAACAAATGACATATCTGTATTTAGATCAATAGAAGGTAAAAAAATTAAATCATTTACAGGTTATACAAGTTCTATTGAAAGTATAGATGCCTTATCAAATAAAATGCTTATCGCCAGTGTGCATTGGGATTCAAGGATTAGACTATTTGATATGTATAAATGTAAATTAGCAAATTCTGCTTTTATAGATAGTAATATTTTATCAGATGTAATTTTGTCCAGAAACTCTGATATTGCAACAATATCAGGCATGAGTTCTAAATTAAAAACACTTGATTACAATAAAGATATTATATCAAATTTATTTGATATTGAATCCGGAATAAATGCAATAGCTCAAGCTGATGATGAAAGTATGATAGCTGTTGCAAATAGAGATAGCTCAATTACAGTTTTCAATCAAGACGAGAAAGCAGAAATATTCAAAATTAAACATAATGCTGATGTTATGGATATTTGCTTCAGTCACGATAATAATTTTATTTATTCTGTAGGTAGAGACTCAACTTTAATTGTATCTAATACAACAGTTCCTTATAAAAAGCAAAAAATAAAACTAAAATCAAAAGCAGAATCAGTTGCAATTTCCAGTGATAATAATTATATAGCAGTTGGTCTTTGGACAGGAGAAATTGCAATTGTTGAAACAACAGTCAACAAAATTTTAAAATATATTAATCCTCACAAATGGATTGTTTCAGATTTATCATTTAGCCCTATAAACGACTACTTATTGTCTGCATCATGGGATAAAAATCTAGTTATTACTGATTGGCAAAATGAAATTGAAACATCAGTTTATTCAGGTCATACAGGTAGTATTACAAGTGCAAAACATACTGACGATGGTAAATATATTATTTCCGGAGGGTGGGATAATCAAATTAAAATCCTTGATTCAAGAAATCTTGAAGAAATATGTACCATTATTCCAATTGACAAGGAAGATTATTTAATCTTTACCCCTGATATGTATTATATGGGAACCAGTGATGCAGCTAAAAAAGTAAGTTTTGCTAATGGGTTAATAACATATAGTTTTGAACAATTTGATTTACAATATAACAGACCTGATAAAGTTATTGAATCTTTACCATTTGCAAATAAAGATTTAGTCCCATTATATAAAAAAGCATATGACAAAAGACTAGAAAAAACTGGTTTTAAATATGATTTTTTCGAAAAATCATTCAATGCCCCTGAAATTCGAATAAAAAACATTAAAAATATTGATTTATACACAGATAAAAAAACTGTAAATCTGGAAATATATGCAATTGATACAGTATATTTTATTGATAGATACAACATTTATGTAAATGGGGTTTCTATATTTGGAAGTAATGGTAAAAATACTAGAAAACAAAACAAATATGATTTAAATATAAGAGAAGAAATAAAACTTAGCGAGGGTTTAAATCATATTGAGGTTTCTGCAATGAATTCTGCAGGTGTTGAAAGTCTTAGACAAAGTATTGAAATATTTTATTCACCTGAATCAGAGATTAAAAAAAATATTTATATAATTTCGATGGCAGTTGCAGAATATGATAATTCTGCATATAATTTAAGTTTCACAACTAATGATGGGAGAGCGATTGTTGAAACATTTAAAGATATGTCAACGGAATATAATATAATTGTAGATACTCTCTTTAATGAAAACTGCACACGCAATAATTTCTCATTACTTCGCAACAAATTACTAAACACAAATGTTGATGATATCGTTATAATACACTTTTCGGGACATGGATTATTGGATTCTAAAGGTGATTTCTATTTTGCAACATATGACATTAACTTTTCAAATCCTTCAGAGAATGGACTAGAATATGACCTTATCGAAGGCGTTTTGGATGGAATTCCGGCACGTAATAAACTAATTTTGTTGGATGCATGTCATTCTGGCGAATTAGATATCGAAAATGTTACTAATGTTCCAATAAACAATATTTCAGAAACGGCACAAAATGCTTTAGCAGCAAAAGGAGTAGTAATGTATAATGTTCCTGTCTCAGAAAGTAATGATATTTTAGAAAATTCTTTTGATTTGATGATGAATTATTTTGCCGATGTAAGAAAGGGGACAGGTGCTGTCGTAATTTCTGCAGCTACAGGATCTGGCTTTGCATTAGAAATATCAAAACTAAAACATGGTGTATTTACATACGTACTTTTGCAAGGACTTAAAGATAAACTTGCTGACGAAAATGGAGATTCGGAAATTTCTGTGTATGAATTACGAAAATACTTATTTCAAAATGTTGTTAAAGTTAGTGATGGGTTTCAAAAACCAACAAGCAGAAAAGATAATTTAATAAATGATTTTATAATTTATAAATAAACCTATATTTATCTATTATCACAATGTTTAAGAACCTTTTTTAATGATTTTGGATAACCTAATTCTTGAGCTTTTTTAATATCAGAACACGCTTTTTGATAATTATTCATATTTATATATGATAATGCTCTATAATAATATGATTCGTAATCTGTTGGATTTAATTCAATACTTTGATCAAAATCTTCAATTGCATATTTATAATTATTTTTATAATAATAACACAAACCTCTCATAAAATAGGCAAATTGATTTGTAGTATCTTTATCAATTACAAAATTATAATCGTCTATAGCATTATTATATTCTTTTAATTCAACTAATTCAAAGCCTCTTGTTTCATAAGCATATTCACTAACTGGATCATTTTTAATTACAATATTAAGATCAGCAATAGCTTTTTTGTGTTTTCCCATTAAAGCATAGCAACTTGCTCTGTTTACATATGCAAATTCAAAATCGGAATCTAATTCCATTACTTTTGAAAAAGATTTTATTGCTTTTCTGTATTTGCCTTCAACTACTCTATTACAACCATCAAGAAACAACTGGTCAGCGTCAACTTGTGCAATTGCAACAAATGGGAAAGTTATAAATATAATAATTAGTTGTAAAATATATATTTTCATTTTGTTATATAATTAATAAAAAGCTTTTTATAATAGATTATAAAGCAGCTAAATTCCATAAAATTAAAGAAGGATTATTCACCAATAATCTTTACCAGAACTTTTTTCTTGCGTTTCCCATCAAATTCTCCATAAAATATTTGTTCCCATGGACCAAAGTCAAGTTGTCCGTCAGTAATTGCAATAACAACCTCTCGTCCCATAATAGTACGCTTTAAGTGAGCATCACCATTATCTTCATAAGTATTATGTCTATATCTATCATGTGGTTTTTCAGGTGCTAAGCCTTCTAACCACTCTTCAAAATCCTGATGTAAACCGGGCTCATCATCGTTAATAAAAACACTTGCGGTAATATGCATAGCATTAACAAGACAAAATCCTTCTTTAATACCACTTTCACTTAAACATTCATTAACATTTGGAGTGATATTTATTAGTTGTCTACGTTTTGGTATCTCAAACCAAAGTAATTTTCTGTATGATTTCATAATATTCCTATTTTTTTAATTTGTTAATCATATTTTCAGGTTCATTATCACCTAAGTTAATTTTAGAGAAGGCAAACCATTTTTTTCCAAGATCCTTTAAAGAAGCACCTATATGATATATAGTTTTATTATCTAAAATCAAAAACCTATCATGCGATTTATTATATTTATAAATGTTTATTTCACGATATTGTTGATTTAAACGATCAAGGTCTAACTTTAATTTTCTTGAAATATTTGATGTGTAAATCTCAATATTTACATTATTATTTGTATTGATAAATAATTCCAGTACATCTGAATCTATATAATTATCAATTAAAATAATGCTGTCTTTTGCGCTATTAACTAATTTTTTTATAAATAACCAAGCATCAAAAACCTGTCCGTCATAGTATATACCTTCTTTAGGAATTATATTTGTATTCAATTGTAAATCAAAATCATCAAGTCTGTTTTTAAGCTGAAGATATTTATTTTCGAGGTTCTCAATACGATAATTTATTGCATGACCTTTTAATAAATAATCTTTTATTACTTTATTTGCCCAAATTCTAAATTGTGTTCCCCTAATTGATTTAACTCTATAACCAACAGAAATAATAACATCAAGATTATAATATAATACTTTACGTTTTACAGACCGTTTTCCTTCATTTTGAACTGTCAAGTATTCCTTTACAGTTGACTCAAATGATAGTTCTTTTTCTTTAAAAATATTATTAATATGAAGACTAATATTTTGTTTTGTTGTAAGAAACAATTCGGACATTTGAATTTGAGATAACCATACTGTATCATCTTCAACTCTAACTTCAAGTCGTATAGATTCTAATTCAGATTGATATAGGACAATTTCGTTAGTCATTTAATTTATTAATTCCTCAATGATACTATCAATATTTTTTTGTAATTCTTTTGTTTTCTCGTTGTACTCATCAACACTGTCAATTTTATCATGTACAGAAACATAAAACTTAATCTTCGGCTCTGTACCTGAAGGTCTTACAGTAATCTTTGAACCATCAATTAGGTCAAATTGTAAAACATTTGATTTCGGCAACATTATATCGTATCGTAAATCACTGATTTTATCAAAGGTTTTGCCTTTTTCAAAGTCATGAACCATTACAACTCGCTGTCCATTAATAGATTCAGGTGTTTGGTTTCTGAATTTATCCATCATTGCCTGAATCTCTTCTAATCCTGATTTTCCTTTCTTTGTCAACGACTTCAATCCTTCGAGATAATAACCAAACTCAATGTATATATCAATAAGTATTTCGTCTAAAGTCTTATTCTGGAGTTTTGCCCAGCTAGCGGCCTCAGCTATTAAAAGACATGACATTACAGCATCTTTATCACGAACAAACTCTCCGGCAAGAAAACCATAGCTTTCTTCACCACCTCCGATAAAAGTAGTTTTACCATAGTTCTTTTCAATTATATCAGCAATATATTTAAATCCGGTAAGAACATCATATGATTTTACTTTATAATAATCTGCAATCTCAGTAAGTAACTCAGTTGTTACAATTGTTTTTACAATATATTCTTTACCTTTTAATTTTCCTTTTTTACTCCATTGTTCGAGTAGATAATAAATTAGAATCGATGCAGTTTGATTACCATTAAGAAGTAAATACTCCCCATTTTTTTTTCTAACAACAATTCCTAATCTGTCACCATCAGGATCAGTTCCCATAACTATCTCTGCACCAATTGACTTTGCTTTTTCAATCGCCATTGCAAGAGCAGCAGATTCTTCTGGATTTGGAGATTTTACTGTTGGAAAGTTTCCATCAGGTATAGCTTGCTCTTCAACAATATTTATATCTTCAAAACCAGCTTTTCTAAGAGCCATTGGTAAAATCTCAACTGTTGAACCGTGAATAGGAGTGAAAACTATTTTTAAATTAGCTGCTTTAATAGAATCAGGATTTAGGCAAACTTTTGTGAGTTTATTAGTATAAATATCATCTATATCTTTACCGACATATTTTACATTCCTTAAATCATCATCAAATTTTACATCTGCGACATCAGTAATGCTTCTCACTCGGTCAATAATATTTTTATCATGAGGTGAGATAATCTGTCCACCGTCTTGCCAATAAACTTTATACCCGTTATATTCCTTTGGATTATGAGATGCAGTAATAACAACACCTGAATGGCAATTTAAATGCCTTATAGTAAATGATAGTTCTGGGGTTGGTCTTAGACTATCAAATAAAAATACCTCAATACCATTTGCAGAAAATACAGAAGCAGTAATTTTAGCAAAATATTCACTATTATTTCTACAATCATATGCAATAGCACATTTTATCTTTTCTCCTTTGAAATTCTCAAGCAGATAATTACTTAATCCTTGAGTAGCAATTCCTACAGTATATTTATTCATGCGATTAGTTCCGGCGCCCATTATTCCTCTTAAGCCACCTGTCCCAAACTCAAGATCTTTATAAAATGATTCCGTAAGTAATTCCTGATCATTATCTATCATATTCTTAACATCTGCGCGGGTATTTTCATCAAAAATATCAGTTAACCAATATTTAGCTTTTTCTTGAATATTACTCATATAAATTAATTTTGAGGTAAAGTTACAAAAAAGGAATTGAAAATTAGAGTATTTCAAAAGAGAAATATATTGGTCAAATGATTGTTCAAGACATTTATATTTAAGATAAAAATAGAAATATTCTTCTTTCTAAAAATAAGCTAATTTATTTAATGTCTAAAATGAATAAACATAAGCAATACCTAGTATATATCTTGTTCGTTCTATTCCGACAATATCAATTTCGATAATATAGAATATATCTATGCTATTTTTATAAAATTCAAATTCACTACCAAGTTTTGCTCTAAATTCAGAAAAACGTTTTTCATCAATATTATAATAAATAATAGGAGCAATATGAGGTTTAAACTTATTTGTGAGTTTGTAATTTAATTCAAATTCATTTCTGAAATAGTTTTTTATATTTCCACTTCCCGAAAAACTTGTTTGATACCTAATTGCGTTCTTAAGTTTAATATCGTTTTCGAACCTTTTAAGATTATAAGCCATTTCAAATATTAAACGATGTTTATTGTTGTATTCAATATGAGTTTCCGGATAAAATTCTTCAATATTTGATTTAAATCTGTAAGCAATCTCAAAATCAAAACGTTTTGTGATTTCATATCCAACTTTAGTTTGTATTAGACCTAAATAATCATCTTTAATTAATGAAGGTTTTCGCAATTGTGTTTCTAATCCAATATTGAATTTATTTATTGTGTAATTTGCTCCAATTTCTAGTCTTACTTCTTGTGAATAAATGTTTTTAGAATAAGCTAGTAAGATTGTTATTAATATATAAAAAAGTATATATCTCATTTTTAAAGCAGAATCAATTTTTTTGTAAATGTCATATTGTCAGCAGTAATATTTACTAAATATAAACCTTGTGGCAAACCTGAATTTATTGTAATTATAGTGTCAGAGCAATTATAGGTATTCTGATAAACACTTCTTCCGTATAAGTCTGTAATGTCAATTTTTACACTATCGATCTCGTTAAGTAAACTAATATTAAAACTTTCAGTAGCTGGATTTGGATAAATGTCGAAAGGAATACCAAAATACTCGGTTACAAAATCTTTTACAATAAACGGTCGATTTACTGCAAATAATTTAAGTCTGTCAATATTTTGTTTCCATCTTACGTAATCGCTAGGGATATGCCAACGATAAATATGTTCGTTTACTAATGGGTCATACACTTTTTCTAATTTTTCGATTTCAGAAAGCACTCTATCAGGACTAAAAGTATTATTTAAATGATAATACATTTTCGATTGAAATTTTTGCTGAAACTTTTTATTTTGAAACAACAATGACAAAATAGTTTTATACTTATAATCAAATTTATAAAACTCTTCAAAACTACTACCATATCCTCTAAAATGATTATAAGTATATCTATCCATACAGGCATCACAATCATAAAAGAAAAATCTCCATCTTGATGTATCACTATTTGTTTTCCACAAACTCATATTACGATAAGGGAAATCGACATTTGCGAAATAAATTTCTGCACAATAATAATCAATCAAAGCATCTAAATCAATTAATTTATCCATATCCGAATAAAAACTATCTGAATCTTTGTTTGCAATTTCTAAACTAGTGATAAGTTCGTTGTAATCATCTATTGAACCCTCATTTGCATACATTGTTTTTGGTGTAGATTCAATTATTGTTATTTCTGGTGTTTCAATCAAATAATTATTTGCCACATAATACTCATCTTGGCGTTCACGTAAACTATATATACCCCAGTATTCTCCATTAATAAATACAAGTGATGTGACAAAAGCTGAATAATCAATATTCATAGGTTTAACTATATTTTGACTTAATTCATCTACTATCATTGTGCCATCCCAGTCTTTCACATTTCTTAGTAGAAGTCGTTTGCAGCTATCAATATGAGGTTTATCTTCAAACAATGGATAATTAAACCATCCACTACCAAATTTATTACGGGAATATAATCTTAAAGATTTTTGGTCAGCTCGACGATTACCACCACCATGTATTCGCATACCGGCCATTTGGGCAATATTTATATTACCTGATTTATCGAAAATCTCAATAAAAATATCTCTTTCCCACATTTTACCATTTTGCCAATAATTATTGTTATTCCCTAAAATATATATTCCTTCATCATCATCAAACAGATTATATTTATCAGTAATAATTGAAATTATCGGCACATTATAAGGATTTGTTGCTGTATTACTAATAAAATAAGTATGAATTACAGGCATACTTGCAGGACATCCTTCACTAAAAACCTGAGCTCGCAATATTTGTGCTTTATAAATATCATCACTAACTTTAAAACTAATGTCTGTTTTATTTGCAAATCTGTTTTCATATTTAGTCCTATCGTCTAATATAAGCGTTTCAGAAAAGACATTGTCTTCACAATTGGGATCATCAGCATTTAAAGTATAATAAATTTTATTTTCAGATTCCATGTTTACTAATTCAACTCCTATAGTTCCATTATAAAAACCACTAGGGTGACTTACGATAATAGTATCATGAATAAAGTTGATTTCAATTTCTTCTGCATTATCATTACTTATATAGGGTGTTGGAATACAGACTTTTCTATTCATTGTGTTTCCATCAGGTTTGCAAGATAAACTATTATCAGCAGGCACACACATTATGGGTATAGAATCAATTACGTTTAATTGCGGATTTAACAAAAAAACCTGCTCTTTCATTAAACCTAATTTAAAATCGGTGTGCCATTCATCCCCTGTTTTAATATCTTTACCCGAAGCAAAGATTATTTTATATTTACCTGGTTCTAAAACATAAGCAGGACAGTACCAATAATCATCAGTTTCTAAACCATCAGAAATAACATACGATTCTAAATTTACATTACTGCTTGAAGCATTATATAATTCAATCCAATCAGGAGTATCAGAATTAAAATCTTGCAAACAACATTGATTAGAATACACAACTTCATTTATTACAATGCCTTGTGACAATAATTTTGAAATTATTAGCATTAGTATTACTAATGTAAAGCAAATTTTATTTTTCAATATTTTTATCATAAAATACAATTATGCAAATTATTTTGAAAGTTTAATTCCAAAAGCAATATTAAACAAGTCGTAGTTTAGTGTTTCTGAATATTCTGTACCTCTAAATAGTTCGTATGATAAATGAGCAAACTGATGTCGATATGATAATTTAAAATAACCAGATAAAATATCATTAATTTTAATTTGCAAACCAAAACCGGTATCAAACATTATTCCGCCACTATAATTATAATTACTAAATCCTATTTGTTCATGATACCATCCTGGCGCATATCCTAATTGCATTGTAATTAGTTTAGAAATTTTATCATTTCCTTTTGTAGAACCATTAACTTCGGCAAAAACAGGTAAAAACTTTTCCTTAGTAAGTTGATAATATCCTACACCTATTCCGGCATTAAATCTCTTGCTAATATGGAAGCCAAACACTCCATATCCCTGAAATCCGGGATTGTAATTAAAGTTGTCATTGTATGTTTGACCGCCAAACATATATCCGAGTTCGAGCTTTTGATATGATTTTATTTCGTTTCCAGATTGTTTTTCTTGTGCATTAACAGACCCAATAATTGTTATAGATACAATTAATAGCATTAGTAATTTATTACTCATATAATAATCTTAATTTTTGTGTTTACAAATTTATAAATATATATATATAAATTGCTTTTTACATGACAAAAAATGTCATAATCTTTGCTTACAATTATAGTAAATATATACGCCAAAACTATCCTTATTTGAATTTTTAATTCTCAAATTGGGAATATCCTAATTAAAATATTAAGTACATATAAACCCACAAACATTAAAAACCCAGTTCGACAGCTTTACAACTAAAAAGGTTTTTTATAAAAATCAAATATGTTTTTAAGCTTATTAAAACAATTTTTGTCATGTTCTAATAAAATTCTAAAATGTAATATTATAAAATATTGTATTTCTTTTTTTATTTTTGTAATACTTAAGCTTGCAAATTTATGAAAGCAAAAAGATTATTAATATATTTATATTACCTATTATTTTGGCTTTTTTATTTCGAAGTATCAAGGATGTATTTTATATTATTCAACCTTAATGATGCTGGAGATGCAAGTTTTTTAGAAATATGTGCGACTTTTATACATGGATTTAAATTAGATGTTTCTATAGTATCTTATATCGGGTTCTTTATTATTCCTATGTTTATTTTTAGTGCATTTTTTAAATCACATAAGATTCTTAAATTTTCATTGGATATTTTTACAGGAATTTTACTTGCTGTATTTTCTTTAATTGTAATTGGAGATGCCGAAGTGTATCAATACTGGGGATTTCGATTAGATGATACTCCTTTACAGTATATAAATACTCCTGATTTAATGAAGGCTTCTACAAGTAACTGGAGAATGTTTCTTTTGAGCTTTCTTTATCTTGATTTTGCTATAGGAATGTTTTGGATATATTATCTGACAATAGGAAAAAAACTTAAGGAACTTATTCCTGAAAAATTTTGGTCAGGAATTTTTATTATTATAGCAAGTTTGTTGATAATACCAATACGAGGTGGTATAGGTATTGTTCCATTAAATAGCGGTAGTGTTTATTTTTCAAACAATATGTTTTTAAATCATACTGCAATAAATGTTGTATGGAATTGTGGATCCAGCATATTTAAACCAGAAGTTGATTTTAAAGCTTACGAATACTTTGATAATGAACAATTGGATAAGCAATTTGAATTAGCTATGAATTCTCCTGATTCTCTAATAAATGTTATTGATTCACGACCTAAGAAGATTATCTTTATAATATTGGAAAGTTTTACCGCTAATGCAATACGTTTAGATAATCCTGAAAAAAGTGTTACAAAAAAACTTTTAAGATGGAACAATAAAGGTATACTATTTACAAATTGTTATGCAAATGGCGATAGAAGTGAAAAAGGAATAGTTTCAATTTTTAGTTCTGTACCACCTTTACCAGGATACTCTATTATGAAAGATCCGAAAAAATCTGTAAAATTACCTTCTGTAATATCAAAACTTGTAGAAAATGGATATAAGTCATCATTTTATTATGGTGGAGATGTGAACTTCTCAAACATGAAATCATATTTAAAACATGCAGGTTTTCAAGATATTATTTCACAAAACAATCTTGATATGGATTGTGCAGGAACAAAATGGGGGTACCATGATGAATGTATGTTTGATAAATTTCTAAATGACATTAAAGCAACAGATGATTCTGCTGTTTTTACTCTATTTACTCTAAGCAGTCATGAGCCTTATGATGTTCCTATTGATGGACCATACGGTAATAAAACTGAAGCCCAGCAATGTGATAATTCATATTATTATTCAGATTCATGTTTAAACGATTTTCTTACAAAACTTAAGAATTCATCGGAATGGGAAAAATCGCTTGTTATTTTAATTTCTGATCATGGTACAAGATATGGTGGGGTATCTGTGTGGGATAAAAATAAATTTCATATATATATGCTATGGACAGGTGGTGCTATTTCTTGTGATCCTTTTATTTACAATATGACTGTTGATCAGGCAGATATCAGTGCTACACTTTTAGCTCAACTCAATATTGATCATCAAGAATTCATTTTTAGTGAGGATATATTCAGTAAGTACGTACCAAATGTGTTTTATGTATTTAATCACGGATATGCCTTTATGAAAGGCGAAAGGTGGGTTATTTATGATATCAATAAAAATGACATCTTATACAGAGGTTGGGATTCCGAGAAACTTGATAATGTAACAAAAGCTTATGCTCAGAAACTTGCGGAGTATTATAAGAGGTTGGGAGAGTAGATGAAGCTTTAAATAAAAAGAAGTGATTTTAGACACTTTTGCTAAAATTTCCTTACAGGTCTAACTGCAAAATCATTCTCTTTTGATGAATATGATTCACTTCCACCAACGAATTCTACATCATACCAAAAAGATTTTATATTATTTGCATCCTCTTCTGTTGAAGAAGCATATTCGTAAACCTCGTTAAAATCAGTTATTCCAATGATGAGTTCGTTAGCAAAAAGTATGGACAATTCATCACGTGAAGGTAAATACCAGTCATCATACCCGTTTTGAGAAAACTCATAACAATATTTCGCAGCTATTGAGCCATCATTACCACCACTACACTGGGTTGGATTACCTTCATAATCAATTAAACCATTATGAAAATCGACAATTGTAATTGTGTTTGCTAAACCGGATCCATATGATGAATATGTTGCACCTGTAGCTGTTGAAGCACAACCCCATTGCATAATAACTTCGGTACTTATATCTCCAACTTCCATTCCGCCATTATCACCACCATCGACAAAGATAATTCCACCACCAGGACCAATTCCACCAAGGTGTAGTGTTAGAAAACTAATTTCATCACTATAAGTAACTCCTCTGTCATTAATTGCGTAAGAACGTGCATAATAAGTAGCTGCTGATGTTAAGCCGGTTAAAGTGCAAGTAAAATCATCTATTCCGGTACCGTCGTTTGTCATGCCTTCATTAATGTCTATAGTTGGATTCGGTGTCTGGCTGTATACAACACCTTTTGATGTTATTTCAAGTCCTCCATCATCATCAATGGTAACATCTATTTGTGCTGTATGTAATAACACTTCAATGAGTCCACTTTCAACACCTTCCGGCTGAGTAAGTAATACTGTTGTAAAAGTGATTTCATTCCCATAATATATTTCACCTTCCAGAATCTCAGCATAAGATCTTGCATAATAAACTGTTCCATCAGTTAAGCCACTAATATTAGAATTGAAACTATTTACACCTCCTCCATGTGTCGAAATTCCTTCGTTATTACCAACTTCAGGATTGGTATATGTTGCCCAAACAAATCCTTTTTCAGCAATTGTTCTGTCACCATCATCGACAATATAAGATTCGAGAGTTGCAGTATAAGGACCTACATTACTAGCATTATTGGTAAATAATACAACATTGTCTGTACTTTCAGTAGTCGTAAAGCTTAGCTGATTACTGTAGGCAATTTCATCTGCATTTATTGCATAAGAAGAAATGTAATATGTTGTGCCGGGATTCAAATCTTCTAGCACAAGCTGAAAACTGCTAATGTCATCAGAACTATTTATAAATGACCCAATATTGTCGTCGATAGTTGTAAGTGTTGTTGTATTCCAAACAAAACCACACTCTGAAATTTTACTTGTGCCTTCATCAATAATCTTAGTCGAGAAAATTGCTACTTCTGTTCCTACTGCAAGTAAGACAGGTTCTTCAATAATAATATTTCCTGTTGTAAGATAAATGTCAACTATTTGAATTTCCTGATCATCCAAGCCTACTTTGATAGTATCAGAACAACCAAATAAATTATATTCTCCAATATTTGTGCTCATCGAAATCAAAACATTTTTATTTATCGGGATATTGATATTGCTTTGTGTACTATGATTTCCATTTAATTGTTTTACAAAAGCAATACTGTCACTTTCCTGGCTAATTATACTTGTGCCGTCATCATTTATAATCTGAATTTCGACATAAGCATTAAATGAATTTGGAAATTCATGTTTAGTTTGATTTAAGCTAATATCCAGTTTTAAGGATGCTAATGGTTGTATTTCTAAAACGTCATCATCTTCGCAGGAAGTAAATAAACTTAAAGCTATCAAAAAGATAATTAGTATTGGGTATAATGATTTCATTGATTTCAATGTTTAAAAAATATTACGACTTAATTTAATATAATAACTGTAATCCCGACTTTCTACAATGCTATATTGCTTAAAATCTGTATAAATAGGATAGGAGACAACAAAAGTTATGTCAGTTGATAATATCGTTGCTGAGATAGCTGCTTTAGCATCAACAATTAAGAATTCACGATAATTCCCATCTGATTCAACATAATTTACATCTGGTTTCCAGGAGTAGGTTTGTAAATTTGATAATTTACCGCTATAATTATTCATTATAGTAAACCCTCCAAAAATAGATGCATATTGGGTAATTAAAATATTGGCAGATGAGTTTAAAACAAATGTATGTCCATTATCAAGTTTATATTTCATCATTTGAGTACCGTCAAAGTCAGAATAATTAATAATTACTGTTCTGTTTGATTCTCCGGAATATCGATATGTTGCAATTGCATTAATCGAAAATGATGATCTATTATACTGAAACTCATCTTTTAATATAAAATCATAGCTTCCACTCCCTAAAGGACAAAGATAAGAATCCACATTTTTATTCTCATTGCCTGTTGGGATACTCAAAGCGACAGAAAGATTATTGTAAAACATATTATTGTTACTATGCTCCCAGGCACCTATCAAATTTAGGTCTCCAAGTCCCATAGTGGACACATATCCGTGAGAATAATAGACTTGACGCTGATAATAGAAAGGCATTTTTAATGATAATTCAAAATTCTTATAATAGTATGAGATTGGAATATTAAAGAATTTCGCTGTTTTAGACCAACCAATTTCCATATCTAAATCAAAGGATGAAAAGATACTTTCAGCTTTTGAGACTCCTTCTTGATCATTTGAGTTTCCAAAACGGTTATTTGTTTCTGTTATGCCTGGAAAATCAACAACATCATCGTATAGTGTAGGATCCATATAAACATTCTCATTATTCCCAAGAAGTATTTCCACATTTTCAGGGAATAAAAATAAATCAACATTTTGTGCAAACGCTCCTACAGGAAAAATGCCTAAGAGAGCCAAATTTAATATTATAATTTTCTTCATTGTTTTTAAAATAAATAAAACCTTACTATTCAATAACAAGCTTTTCAACATATGATTTGTTTTCTGTTATTAGTTTTAGATAGTATATTCCGGGAATTAGATTATGAGAGACTTCTTCTGATGTTTTACCGTAAGAGTATAAGTTTTTTTCAGCAATAATACTTCCTTTAGTGTCATATATTTGATAAATAATATTTCCATTTATATTGTCAAAATTTAAAGTAAATGTTCCATTGCTTGGATTAGGATAAATCTTAATTTCAGCAATATTATTTCTGTCAATATTATCAATAATATTAACTGTAATAGTGAACTCACAAGAATTGGAACATCCTGTGTCAGAATAAGTATAAGTAATTGTGTAATCGCCATTTGTTAATAATGATGGATCAAAGCTATTATCTGTTACACCTGTTCCGCTGTAAATGCCTCCTTCCGGCATAGCAGAAAGTGTTATGATACTATCTTTTGTTATTGTTAAATCGTCAGGACAGGTGACAACAGGTATTTCTGTAACAGAAACTTGTATAGTTGTAGCAAGTGAACATTCGCCATCAAAAGGAATAAAAGTATAGTCGATGATACTAACTGTATCTGTCATAATTGTATCTGGAATCCATGTTCCCGGGTAATTATCATCTGAAACTGAAGATAAAATATCAGGAGTTTCTCCAAGGCAGTAATCTGTCTGGAAACTAAACTCTGCTTCATTTGGATAATTAACAGTAGAAGTAATAAAAACAGTGTCAATGTCAGTGCACTGACCTTCTTCAGGAATAAAATAATATTCTGTTTCTCCTATTATTGAAGTAAATATAAATTCACTATTCCATACTCCCCAAATACTGTTGTCTGATAAAACTGGTAAATAATCAGAGTCCGCTCCAATACAGAATACTGTATCAAAGCTAAATGTAATAGTATTACGGTCATTTATTGTAACAGTGCAAGTTGTTTCGGGATGTGGTCCAGATATTGGTTCAATATCAGAAGGAAAAGTGTAAGTTCCTTTAGCAATGTACTCTCCCGGAGTTGATGAGTCGTAATCGTCAAATGCCCATGTTACAGCAACATTGTACTCTGAACCATTTTCAAGACTTACGGTAATATAAGATTCAAGCTCTGCTAATGCATCAACTTCATCTGTGCCAATACACATATATAAATCTTCGATTCTGGAATATTTATCTACCTGATCGATTAAAATTTTATTGCGAATTTTAATGTCATCAATATACCAATAATTAATATTATATGAATTGCCTGAATATACAAATGCCAGTTGAAATATTTCGCCGTCAACAAGAGGCGTAAGGTCAACAAATACTTCTTCCGGAGCAATATTATCAGTTACAGAATCTTGCCAAGCAGTATTCCATGTTAAACCATTATCAATTGTGTAATCAATTCTTAATTCAAATGTGTCTTGGTAATAATCAACACTGTGTAGGAATGATAATATGAGATTTGATTCTGACGTAGCATCAATTGTTGGTAGATAAGCGTAAAATTCGTCTGTTGATTCAGGATCCCAATTGAATCTTAATTCAAAAACTTCACCACCGGCAATATTTGTTGGATAAAGTCCCCAATTTGTATGAGTTCTGTCCCAACAATTTGGAATATTTCCAGTAGGAACTCCGGTAAAATCTTCAAAATATGGTATCTCTAAAGCTGTACATGATGTTGAAAACTCAGCTTCTTCTGACCAATCAGATCCACAAATTGATTTTACATACCAATAATAAGTAAGATCCGGGTTCAGACCAGTTAAATTGTATTCTGCATTACCTCCAGTTACATCGTAATTATCAACTATGTCAGCAGTTTCGTTTTCAGGATCACTTAACTGGCTTGTAGATATTTTAATTGTCCAGTCGTTTACACCTAATTCATCCCAACTAAGCAGTACATTATTAGATCCAAAGTGTGTTTCTGTTAGTCTGGTAGGAACAGGACAAGAAACAGGAGTGGTGAACATATACGAAACCCAATCTGAACCACAATCAGACTGTACATAAACATAATAATCGGTATCTAATGTTAATCCACTTGCAATTGAATATATTGGATTTCCCGTAATTAGAGAGTCTACAACAATATTACCATTTTCTAAAAGAGGATCTATAGGAGTAGCTTTATTTACTTTTATATTCCAGGAAGTCTCAAAGTTGCCGGCAGTCCATTGTATGTCAGTTGATGTTTGTGTAAGATTAATTTCCTCAATATTTAAAGGTTCAAAACATACCGGTTCTATTGCTAAGTCATATTCTTCAATGTAATATGGTGATGGAGCTTTATCGACCATGATATAATATATACCCGTAGTTAGATTAGCTTCAATTATTCTTAAATCTGAACCTTCATCAAAAGCATCAGCTATTAATTCTCCAGAATCAGGACATGCATCAAATAATGAGAGAGAAGTTTTTTCACTTGTTTTTGGATCTAAAGTAATTTTTATACTTGTATTTGATGTAATATTTAATTTATAAATTGCATCTGAGCAATTATCATAATCTTCATTAGAAATATTTGTATTAGTATAATTGTCATATCCGAAAGTAGTTTGAGATAGTGCTTGATAAGGATAATCCTCGGGAATATTTACAATATATGGATTTGAACAGTCATAACCTGTTTCGGTAGTTATAGTAACAACACCTGATACATTATTTACTCCGTCCCATATTCCACCGCCTGTAGAGCTGTAACCGCCATAAGTATATGGTCCATCCTGATACCTAAATCTACTTGCACAATAATACGTTCCGCAAGTATATATACCAATATTTTTATCAAATTCATCATTGGCTCCAACGTCCTGATTGTAAGATGTTTGTTCCCAATTTGTCCAAGTTGAAGGATCTGTATTCAAATGGCTATATCCAAACCAACATTCAATTCCTTCTCCAGCAGCGTATGAAGATGCATTAGTAACTCCGTCTTCAAATACTTGAGCAAAAATATCAAATCTATCATTCTTAATTACTGTTAGTTCACCGGGACTCTCTAAATTACACCAGTCAACGGTATTAGTAGGAGTTTCCCTGACTGTAATATTATCAAGAACATTTGAGTATCCGTAGTTATCTATACCTTCAAAAGCTATTTGATAAGTCGCTGAAGGATTTGGTAATGTGGTTGTTTCTTTTGTCCAGACAGGTACGTCAGAATTAAAAAATGCAATTTCTGTCCATGGTTCTGATGAACTAGTTCTATAATATATTTTTAGTTCATTTTGACCATTCCACCTGTCCTGAGCATACCAAAAAACTAATTCAGGTGTTATAAGTGTAGTTAAATCCATTTCAGGAGAAACCAGTTTTGTAATATGTGGTCCATCAGGTGAACTTGTAAATTTTGCATTATAGATTCCTTCATAAGCAAATGGAATAGCACCACCACCGGCATCTTCTGAAAATGTCCAACTGTTGGTTCCAGTTTCCTGAATTTGTGTCCAGCTATCTCTGGAAGGAGAATCATCTTCGAAAGTTTCAATAAATGGAAATACTGTAATCAAACTTCTGTTGGTAGGATTTGATTGAGTATTATTTCTTTCTACGTCAAAATTCTTTTCCGAATTTGTAACTAATGATTGTCCATTTACTTGTAAAACTCCATAAATTAAGAATATAGACAATAGTAAAAATGTATTTTTCATAATAAATATATTAGGTAAAATTACCTATGAAAACTTTAAATATGTATATTAAAAATGCCGTAAACTTTAGGAACGTAAAGATATATTTAAATTTTTTCTTAAAAATTAAATGTTATGATAAAACAATGGCGTACTAGAAGTAATTATATAAAATTACATTTGGAGCATATAACGAGTGATTTTAAAACTAGGAGAAGATGGATGTTGTAAAAAATCAATTATGTGAAATTATCACAGAAAATCCTATTTTTAAAATCGTCTTTTACTATCTTGGCTTTGCTGAACTTAAGTTCACAAAAATAAAGACCTGTACAGGTCTTTTTTTACTCTATATTCAATAAAAGAACATGGTATCTGAGCTTGCCAGCACTGAGGTTCTCGAAGCGCCGAAGCTACAAATGATCATCAAAATACCTGGTAACAATTCTCATTAAATGAATTCTGTCGTATCCACGAACATTGTGTTCATGGCCCGGATAAATCATATAATCGATAAGAACTTTATTTTCAACGCATTTTTCAACAAAATTCTGACTGTGTTGCCACACAACTACAGGGTCTGCAGTACCATGTATTAGCATTAAACGTCCTGTAAGTTTATCAACTTTATTAAGCAGGTTATTATTTTCGTACCCCTCAGCATTTTCCTGAGGCATATCCATATATCTTTCACCATACATAATTTCGTATAATTCCCAGTTGATAACCGGTCCTCCGGCAACACCAACTTTAAAAATATCTGCGCAATCAGTCATTAGGGTAGTAGTCATAAAACCTCCATAACTCCATCCGTGAACACCAATTCTGTCCATATCAACATATCCGAGGCTTTCTAAGTAATCAATTCCTGTAAGCTGATCCTGAACTTCAACAGTTCCTAATTGTCTGTGAATAATATTTTCAAACTCAAAACCTCTGTTAGCTGAGCCACGATTGTCAAGAGTGAACATTATATAGCCTTTTTGAGCCATATAATATGCCCATCCGCCACCATTTAACCATGAGTTTGTGATAAGCTGAGCATGTGGTCCACCATAAACATAAACAATTGCAGGATACTTTTTATTCGGGTCAAAGTCAGGAGGAGTAATAATACGGTAATACAAGTCTGTTTGTCCGTCATTTGCTTTTAAAGTACCTATCTTCATTTCACCTAGTTTATATTCAGCTAGAGGATTTTCAGATTCTAATATTGTTGAAACTAACTTTCCTTTTGTGTCATAAACTTTATAAGCATTTGGCATTGTTGTACTTGAGTAATTATCAACGATATATGCTCCGTCAGGACTAACTGTTGCATCATGACTTCCGGCATCTTTTGTAACTCTAATCATAGCACCACTTGCAATATTCACTCTGTAAATATCAAAATCAATAGGTGTTTCTTTGTTTGCTTTAATAATTATGTCTTTACCATCTGCTGTAAATCCATATACTTCAATCACTTCAAATTCCCCTTTTGTGATTTGAGAAATCTCATTTCCATCTGTATTATATAAATATAAATGTGAGTATCCATTCTTTCTGGTCTGCCATATAAATTTGCTAGCATCATTAGGTAAGAAAACCATTGGATGAAGAGGCTCTACATAAGTGTCATTTTTTTCTTCAAAAAGTGTTTTTACTAAATCACCAGTTTTAATATCATATTGATTAAGTTTCATGTGGTTTTGTTCTCTGTTAAGAACTGCAATATAAATTGACTTTTCATCAGGACTCCATGCAATATTTGTAAGAAATTGCTCAATCGGTCCTGTATTTATGTAATTTATTTTACCATTATCAACATTATAGATTCCTAATGTTACCTGCTCACTATCCATTCCTGCCATGCAATATTTGGTAGGTTCAACTTCGGCAACCCTTTTATCGGTATTAACAACAGGATAATCAGTTACCATCGATTCGTCTTTACGGTAAAAAGCAAGATAATTACCTTTTGGAGACCAGTAAGTCCCTTTTTCAATACCAAACTCATTACGTGCAACTGTTTGTCCGAAAATTATATCTTCATTTCTTTCAGCACTTACAGTTTTAACATTACCATTATCATCCATTACAGAAAGATTATTACCAATAGTATATGCAATAACTGAATTTTCTTTGCAATAATCTATATTTTCCACATTTTCAGATAAAGAATAGTATTTTACAATTTCTTTAGTTTTAATGTTAAATTCGACAATATCATTTTTGTTATTAAATCTTATCGTATTTGAATTTACCCAATTATACGAAGGGAAATATTTCAACTCATCTTTTCCTGCAATTTTTAGAACTTCATTAATTTCAGCAAAACAGATAATATTATTAGACTTTCTAAGGTTGAATGATTTTTCTACAAGTATTGTATCATCAATGTATGTATAAGTTTTTGCATCTGGTCTAAATTCAACTCCTCTTAAATATTCAGGATAAAGATTTGTCCAAACGCCAACAATAGCATCGTCTATTGTAAGCTCTTTTGATTGAGTAAAAACTAATTGAGTTGATAATATCAACAAACTAAATAGTAATAATACAGGTCTTTTCATTATTTTTGAATTATATTTGAGTAAATTGTTTATTGACAAAGATATAGTTTCATGATAAAATCAAAATACATATTGGCTATTATTTTTCTTGTTTTAACTTTTTTTTATGATTGTAATTCTCAACCGAATATAAATTATACATCAAAAAAGATTAATTACCATATAAATATCACTCCTAAAATAAAAGTGCAAAGTAAGGCCGAAAAATGTCTTGAAGATATGGGACTAATTAAGATCACTGACTCATTACCTCAAATATTGGTCGATTTAAAGTATTCAACAACAGACAATTTTGTGGGAATTGATTTTTACGATGATATGACTAATGCATATTGTCAGTACGAGTGTTTTCAAAAGCTTAGAAATGCTTATAATATCCTACAGGAGATAAAACCCGGATATACTTTTATTATTTATGATGCTGTACGTAGTCAGGAAGCTCAGCAATTAATGTGGGATTCAGTTGATGTCGCTCCAGCCATAAAACACTGGTATGTTGCTAATCCACAGAAAGGTTCTATTCATAATTATGGAATGGCTCTTGATATTAGCATTGTTGATACTTTAGGAAACGTACTAGATATGGGAACAGAATTTGACTACTTTGGGGAACTCGCATATCCCGATAAAACTGACCATTTTCATTCAATTGGTGAACTTTCTGATGATCAATATGAAAACCGTAAACTCTTATTTGATATCATGGCTAAATCATATATGTACGTTTCTAAAACAGAATGGTGGCATTTTAGCGCAGGATCTCTAAACTATTCAAAAGAAAAATATCAAATATTTAGTCTCGAAAAATGCAAAAACAATGATAACTAATCAGGAAACTATAATCCAAACAGGAACAGATGCTAAATTTTTCCATAATTTCATTAAAGGGAGAAAAGCTGTAATTATTAGTGATACAAATGTTTTCAATCTATATCCAGAATTGTTTTTCGGATATGATAAAATTATTATTGAACCTGGTGAAAAAAATAAGAATCTTAAAACAATAGATTTTGTAATTAATGAACTCACAAAATTAAATTTAGACAGAAATTCAATAATTATAGGATTGGGTGGTGGTATGATAACTGATATTACCGGTTTTGTTGCAAGTATTTACATGAGAGGAATAAGTTTCGGATTTGTTCCCACTACGGTTTTAGCTCAGGTAGATGCAGCAATAGGTGGTAAAAACGGTGTGAATTCTGGGAATTTAAAAAATTATGTAGGAACATTTAATCAACCTGAATTTATTTTATGCGATTCCAGTTTTTTTAATTCATTATCTGAAATTGAATATTATAGTGGATTAGGTGAAGTGTATAAATATTCTCTTATTACACAAGGAAACAGACTGTTTAATTATTTAAGATTAAATGCTAATCGAATTATACAAAAAGACAACGAAGTTTTAAACCATATAATAGAAGATTGTATTGACAGTAAAAATGCAATTGTAGAACAAGACCCTTTTGATCAAGGAATAAGAAATACTTTAAATTTAGGACATACCTTCGGCCATGCTATAGAAATATTAAATAATGTTCCGCATGGCATTGCAGTTGTGCATGGTATTAAAATAGTTTGTGATATTTCCCAAAAAATGGGATTCTTAAAATCTGATGTAAAAAATACAATATTAAATTTGGCAGAAGCTCTTATGTTTAATAAAACTTCAATAATTGAAGATAAACATATTGAGATAGTACTTAAGGATAAAAAAAGAAATGAAGACTTGATTAATCTTGTTATTCTGAAAAACATAGGAGAACCTTATACACATGAAATATCAGAAAAAGAATTGAGAGAATTACTTATATGATTAAAATAGAAAAATCAACTATAAACGGTAAAATTATTGCCCAACCATCAAAAAGTCATGAACAAAGACTTTTGGTAGCATGTTTACTTTCAAGAGGAGAGTGCATTATCGAAAATTCTGGAAATTCTGATGATGTAAAATCTCTTCGAAATATTATTAGTATAATTGGCTCAAACATCCGATTAGAAGAAAATAAAACAATTTTAACTCCATCATCCAATAAAGAAGAACAAATGTTAAATTGTGGCGAATCAGCTATGAATGCAAGATTGATTACTCCAATTGCAAGCCTATATAAAAATGTTTTTACGATTTTAGGCGAAGCAAGTTTGTTGAAACGTCCTATTGCAGAGGATTTTTATATTTTTAAGCAAATGGGATGCAAATTGAGTAATGAATCAACATATTTGCCTATAGAATTTACTAATGTCAATTTAATTCCAGGAACCTATAATATTGATGGCAGCAAATCATCACAATTAGTTAGTGGTCTTATGATGAGCCTTGCTGTATTACCTGCAGATTCAGAGCTTATTGTACATAATGCTGTTAGTATTCCATATTTAGAACTTACCAAACAAGTAATGCAGTCATTTGGTGTAAAGTGTAATATTCATAAAGATAATTATGGGAGTCTCAATATACGGATCCCGGGAAATCAGATATATCAACCCGGCAAGTATTCTGTTGAAGGCGATTGGAGTGGGGCATTAAACTTTATGATAGCAGGAGCTTTAAGTGCTTATGTCGAAGTTCAGGGACTTAATCAGAAATCCTTACAAGCTGACAGGAAAATTTTGGATGTATTTGATATTGCTAAGGTAAATTACAAATGGGAGAGTGGAGTGATTAAGATTGATAAATCAGATATAAAAGCTTTTAGTTTCGATGCAACAAATTGCCCTGACCTAATTCCTGCAATTATTGTCTTGGCATGTTTTGCAGATGATACTTGTATCATTTCCGGAGCTAGCAGATTGATGCATAAAGAAAGCTCCAGAGCCGAAGTAATGAAAAAAGAACTCGCAAAAGCAGGTGCAGATATTAAATTAGAGTTAGACGATATCATTGTCTCTCCAAAAAAAATATATAATCCTGCGGATTTTAACTCACATAATGATCACAGAATTGCCATGGCATTGGCTATTTTTAGCTTAAATATTGGAAATTGCACAATTGACAATTTTAAATGTGTAGATAAATCGTGGCCAGTATTTTTTGAGGATTTGGAGAGTATTGGAGTAATGATTTTCTAGTGATAAATCTGACATTTTTTACAAATTCTGTTTGAAAATCCAGTCAAAAGGAGAACAATATCAAACTCCAACAGAGAATTTAGAACATCGAAAGATGTTTTCTATGAATTTGCCGGATTTGCTTCTTGAATCTACCGTATAAA
>CAYUWD010000046.1:0-12148 GCA_964448235.1 uncultured Bacteroidales bacterium
CATCCAAATTATTCCTAAGTGTCATATTTTTTTTACAATTTTCTAACAAAAATACCAAAAAAGCAACAAAAATCCCATATATTACTAACCAACATAACAAAATCTAACAATTTGAAAACAATAAATACAAAATTGTTCTGATTATCTCAAGTTGTTATCAAATTGTTAACAAATAAACTATTAATATTTCATTTTTCTTCGAAAGTAGTCATTTTGTTTGAATATTGATATTATGATCTTGACCTGTGCCGATGTAGGTGGTGAGCTCTTCAAGACTTGGTTTGTCAACTATTGTTGTGATAAGGTCGATGTTGTTGAAAAAATAACTTCCGTCACTAAATGTGTTTGTATCAAGACATTGCATATCGTTTTCAGCCATAATGTAAGTAACTCGAGCTTGATCTATCCAATCGTCATTTGTATCTCTTACTACTCCCCACCCACTTGCAGCTTGTCCGTTCACTGCTGAGTTCATTCCTAGTGCAAAGATGCTTGAAAGAATAATGTATAGTATAATTTTAGATTTTCCGGGCAAGGCAGCACGGGCTAATGCCATGAGCGGTAAAATGAGCAAAATTAGTGCGATTCGGTCAAGACCGAAAGGGGTGTTTTTGGCTTCGTTTACAATGTTCGACGAACGTGCCAACTGGCTGATATTCAACGTGTTAGTATTTTCAACTATCTGATTATCAGGAGTTAATGAGTTTGTTTTGTTTTGCCAAGGGTACCACACGATGGAATCGTGCGGTAGCTGTTTTTTGTTTGTATTATCGTTTGCAGAAACATTAAGTGCGGCAATATTTAGCATAAAGAACACAATAACGGCTGCGCCCCATTTTGGTATTGCAGCATTTGCTCCGGGCCATTGTATGCGGGCATTGCCGCTTTTGGGTTTAAATGATTCACAGCTTTTGGCAAAAACTTCGGGTCGGTTACTGTGTGGACTGTTGGCTATTTTGCTAATGGTACCGTTGGTACCAAACCACTATGCAGAAGGCAAAACAGTCATGGGAAGATAAACTGAGTAAGATCAGGTACCACACGATACAATCGTGCGGTAGCTTGTTAATAAATCGGAGGCTATGCTGTAGCCTTGGTTCCAGTTATGGAACATCCCGGTATAGTATTGTATAAGTGCGGCACGGTAAACTGAACTGCCGGAAATTCCGAGTTGTAATTGTTTTTTACGTGCTAGTTTAAGTCCTGATGCAAGTTTTTCGTGTTGCAGTGCAGTATCAATATCTCCTTGGTTTCGCATTAAAATTGCATAGGCAACATGATACTTAATTTTAAATGGATATAATGCTAATGCTTTTTGTAAATGATCTGTTTTATTAATCGTATCTGCATTGCGACTTAAACGATAGTGTTTTTCTGCAATTTCTTTTTGTAACTTAGAAAAACCCGGCAATTGTAGGTTTTTCTTTGTGCTTTGTTTAATGTCTTCTATGTAATACATAATAAACTAAAATGGGTATGAAACTATAAAATTAGTAAAAATTTGGGGAAGTATGATGTGTTTAGGATTTTTTTGTAAAAACCGAGGCTTGGAGATGAAGCTCGTGCCTCGCTTCTCCTCAGCCACCTACATTAAATACTCATGTAGGTGACTGAGGGATTTAAAAGGAGGCTGAGGGTTTTGGTTTGCCAAAACGTCTCGAAGTTCCTTTTAAATTGTCTCGAAGGCACCGAGATTTTGAGATGCTGCGGGGCTTCGAGATGCGTTTCGTACCTTAACGCTCCTCAGCCGCCTTGCTCCTGAGACACCCCGCTTTTTATTTAAAATTTGCACTGTCCGTGTAATAATAGTAATGTAACCACATAATGCCGCATATAAATTGATTGTTTTTTGTTTCTACTTCGTTAAAAAATATTTACAGAACTCTGTTTTGCGCATATTTTTTGCCTTGAATAAACAGAAAAACAATCTGCTATCCAATACGGCATTTTGTAATTAAATTGGTACAACTCACGACATCACAATGAAGATATAAATTCGTCGACAGCCTCCTCTTTTGTCGCCCATGAGCAAACTAATCTTACAACAGAGCTATTATCGTCAAATTTTGTCCATACATAAAACCCAAAGTCCTTTTCAAGCTTTTCTATTAGCTGCTTTGGGAAAACTGGGAAAATCTGATTTGATTCAGGTTCTGTAAAAAACTTGTATCCCTTTTCCGCAATCCCTTTTGCCAGTTTCTGTGCCATTTTATATGCATGATTTGCCAAATCAGAATACAGCCCATCCGTAAAAAGCTGTTCGAATTGAATTCCAATAATTCTTCCTTTGGCTAAAAGAGCTCCTTTTTGTTTCATGTTATATCGAAATCTTTCTTTTAGCTCAGGATTATTAATAACAATTGCTTCTCCAATGAGTGCACCATTCTTAGTCCCACCAATATAATATGCATCAACAAAGGAATTAAACTCGTCAAGGCTCATATCATTTTTATCAGATGTAAGTGCAGCTCCAAGTCTAGCACCGTCAACATAAAGATATAAACCATGCTTTTTACATGTTTCTGATAGCGCTTTAATCTCACTTCGTGTATAAACAGTACCAAGTTCAGTAGTATTTGATATAAATGCTATTTTAGGGACAACCATATGTTCATCATAGTGGAACTCAACTTGCTCAACAATATGTTCAGGTAATAATTTTCCATTCTTTGGCTCAACAATATTAATCTTATGTCCTGTAAATTCAATTGCCCCGGCCTCATGAATTGCGATATGAGCTGTTTTGGGTGATACTATTGATTCATAAGGCTTTAAAAATGCTGACATACATAGCAAATTAGCTTGTGTCCCACCCGACACAAAATGTACTTCAGCATCCTTATTACCCAACTCTTTGCGAATTAAATTTGCAGCATTTTCACAATAATCATCATCACCATATCCTTCCTGCTGTGACATATTTGTCTCATTTAATTTATCTAAAATTGAAGGATGTGCACCCTCACTATAATCGTTTAAAAATTTATACTTCATCTGCTATATTTATTAGACTTCAAAGATAATATGAGAATCCAAAACATACAGCATAATTACATCATTTTTTTCAATATATAAAGATATTATTCCAACAATATATTCTCCTATTTATATTCTACTTATTAAAATTTCTCAACGTAATACGTATGACTTTCATTTATAGACCCGTTAAAGACTTAATATTTTATCCTCGGATTGTGGATTTTCAAAATTATTGCAAAAAATTTTGACCAAATCCCGAGGATCCACGAAAGTTATCCAACTTTCGGGACCGCTCCGCCAATGTAACAATAGTTTCAATTTGCAACTCCGGTCTGCAAAACCGTCACAAAAAAAAAGATGCTGAAACAACAACATCTTCTCTTGAGGTACCTGGCGGAGTCGAACCGCCGTAGCCGGTTTTGCAGACCGGTGCCTAGCCACTCGGCCAAGGTACCAATCGTTTTGGGAATGCAAATATATGATAAAAAATTTATCAGTCAAAATTATTTTTTTTGAAATTTTGTACTTTTGTTATAAAACAATGAATTAGTTTAATGTAAAATTCTAATTTAGAATCTATTTGTTCTTTTGTTTCGAATATGTTTTGTATTTTTGTTGTCCTTAAAATTATATACTAAAATTACATATTATAAACATGGAAACAAAAAACAAAGGTTTTAATACCAAGCTTATTCACGCAGGTGATTATGATGATGTTTTAGGAAGTGCAGTGCCTCCTATTTATCAGACTTCAACTTTTAGATTTAAAGATGCAAAACATGGTGCAGATTGTTTTGCTGGCAGAGATCCTGGATATATTTATACAAGAATAGGAAATCCTACTATAAATTCTTTTGAAGAAAAATTAGCACAGCTTGAAAATGGCTATCGTGGGATTGCTTTGTCAAGTGGTATGGCTGCTGTATCTACAGTATATATGGCATTGTTGGACAAAGATGCTCATATGATTAGTTCTGGAGCTGTATATGGACCTACACGTGCTGTTATGGAAAGAGATTTTTCAAGATTTGGAGTAGATTATTCATATGTGGATACTTCAGATTTATCTCAGGTAGAAAAAGCAATTAAACCTAACACAAAATTATTGTATATTGAAACTCCTACAAATCCTACTATTGTTCTTACTGATTTAAAAGCAGTTTCAGAATTAGCTCATAAGCATAATATTTTAGTTTGTGTAGATAATACATTTAGTTCACCATATTTACAAAAACCATTGGATTTAGGAGCTGATATTGTTTTACATTCGATTACTAAATTTATCAATGGTCATGCAGATATAGTTGGTGGAGCTCTTATTGCTAAAGATCCAGAAGTTTATAAAAAACTTCGTCAAACAATGGTTTATTTGGGTGGAAATATGGATCCACATCAAGCATATCTTGTTAATAGAGGATTAAAGACTTTATCAGTACGTATGGAACGTTCTATGTATAATGCAGGTAAAGTAGCAGAGTTTTTGGAAAATCATCCAAAAGTTGAATGGGTAAAATATCCGGGTTTAAAGTCGCATCCACAACACGAGCTTGCAAAAAAACAAATGGCAGGTTTTGGTGCTATGATTAGTTTTGGATTAAAAGGCGGATATAGTGCTGGCGAAAAAATGATGAATAATGTTCATCTTGCAATGTTGGCTGTTTCTCTTGGTGGTGTAGAAACATTGATTCAGCATCCTGCTTCTATGACTCATGCAGGATTGTCTTCTGAAGCTCGTGAGAGTGCAGGAATATCTGATGGTCTTGTAAGACTTTCTATTGGAATCGAAGATTCAGAAGATATTATAAATGATTTAAAACTCGCACTTGAAGTAGTGTAATTTGATATATGAGCTAAAAAACCCCGGAAGACCGGGGTTTTTTTATGATTTATTTTAACGTGAGATACTGTCTTAAAAAGCAAGTATCTCACGTTATTTTAGGCTTTTACTAAAATGAAATGCTTGCAAAATCGTTATAATTAGTATCTTTGCACAAAATTTTAATAAATGACAAAAAAGAAAAAAAGGCTATTAACCTGGTTTGCAAAGAAATTTCAATTAGTTGTTTATCAAGGAAATAGCTATGATATTAACAGAAAGTTCAAATTTAATAGATTTGGTATTTTATCTTTTATTATTGGAGTTTTTGTTTTGTTTTTTATAGTATTATCTGTTGTAGTTGTTTATACTCCGCTAAAACAACTTATTCCGGGTTATCCTGATAGACAAACAAGAGTAATGATTTATGAAAATGCAATCAAAACAGATAGTCTTATATCTGAACTTGAAAAGAGAGATGTTTATTTACAAATGCTACGTGATGCAATATTAAATGAAGTTCCTATAGATGAAGATTTTGTTGTACCTGTAGAAAATCTTACAAAGGAGCAAATCAAGGAGTTTAACAACCCTAAGTACGAAAGAAAAACAATAGAGGATAAAACAACATACTCTGTTGAAAAATCAGAGGTTTTGCCGGATTTATTTCCACCAATTAAAGGAATTGTTGTAGCATCTTATGATAAAGCAAAAGGACATTTGGGTACAGATATCGCATCATCAGGAGATGCAATGATTGTTTCTACTTTAAGAGGAACCGTAATTATGTCTGATTATACTGTTGAAACAGGATATACTGTTATGATTCAACATAAATATAATTTGGTTTCGGTATATAAGCATAATAAAACTTCTTTTGTTAGTTTAGGGCAATGGGTAGAAACAGGTGAGACTATTGCTGCTTATGGTGATTCTGGAGAGGATTCTAATGGTGAACATTTACATTTTGAGTTGTGGAGAAATGGAGTATCTTTAAACCCTGAGGATTATATTATTTTTGAGTGAAAAAGAAAAAAAACATAGCAATTTTAGGGTCTACCGGATCTATTGGTACTCAAGCTCTTGAGATAATAAAAGATTATCCTGATCTATTCCAAGCTGAGATACTTGTGGCAAACAAAAATGTTGAATTGTTAATTAAACAAGCAATACATTTTGAGCCAAATATAGTAGTAATCGTTGATGAAACTAAATATAAGGTTTTGTCTGAAGCTTTAAAAAGTTATCCAATTAAAGTATTTTGTGGATCAGATTCTTTGCAGCAGGTTGTACAATTTGATTGTGTCGATATTGTTCTAACAGCAATGGTTGGAGCGTCCGGTTTATTACCTACACTTCGTGCCATTGAGGCAAATAAGATTATTGCCCTTGCTAATAAGGAAACTCTTGTTATTGGAGGACATATAATTTCGAAGAAACTTAAAGAATCTCGTGCTAGTATTATTCCGGTGGATTCTGAGCATTCTGCAATATTTCAATGTTTACTTGGAGAAAAGTTTGACAATATTGACAAACTTATTTTAACAGCATCAGGAGGTCCATTTTTAGGAAAATCATTAGATTATTTGAGAAATGTAAAACCTCAACAAGCACTAAAACACCCGAATTGGGATATGGGTAATAAAGTTACTATCGACTCTGCAAGCCTTATGAATAAAGGACTTGAAGTGATTGAGGCATATTGGTTGTTTGGAATCCCTCATTCAAAAATAGAAGTAATTATTCATCCTCAATCTGTTATTCATTCGATGGTAGAATTTATTGATGGATCAATTAAAGCTCAAATGGGTGCACCGAATATGCGTATACCGATACAATTTGCTTTTGATTATCCAAATAGATCATTATCTCAAAAAAATAGATTTTCATTTTGTGAAAATCCTCAATTAAATTTTGAAAAACCCGATATTACTACTTTTCGTAATCTTAAAATTGCATTTGATTGCCTTAAAAAAGGAGGGAATGCACCATGTGTGATGAATGCTGCTAATGAAGTTGCTGTGGACTTGTTTTTAAAGGAAAAAATAGGATTTGTTGACATTTCAAATCTTATCGAAAGTGTATTGAGTAATATTGAGTTTATTAGTAATCCAAATTTAGAGGATTGTTTACATATTGATAATATTACTAGAATTAAAACGTTGGAATTATCTAAAACTATTTTTAAATGACAGGACTTGTTATGGCCGGACAATTAATTCTGGCATTATCATTATTAGTAGTAATTCATGAATTTGGTCATTATATTGCATGTAAAGCTTTTGGAATTCGGGTTACAAAATTCTATATTTTCTTTGACCCTTGGTTTAAAATATGGAGTAAAAAAATTGGTGAAACCGAATTTGGTATTGGTTGGTTGCCTTTAGGTGGATATGTTAAAATATCAGGTATGATTGATGAATCGCTTGATACAAAACAAATGAAGGGAGAACCTGAAGAATGGGAATTTAGATCAAAGCCTGCATGGCAAAGACTAATCGTAATGTTAGGTGGGATAATCATGAATGTAATTGCTGCAGTATTGATTTTAACAATGTCTCATTTTGTTTATACAAAATCATATTTGCCGGTAAATAATGTCGAAGAAGGTATTTATGCTTATCCATATGCAAGATTTTTAGGACTTGAATCCGGAGATAAAATAATTGCTATTGACGGTAAAGAAACAATAAGATACGAAGACGTTTTTTCAACAAAATTATATTTTGCCGAAATTATTACTGTCGATAGAAATGGAGATACATTAAATCTCGAAATGACAGATACACTGTATTCGTTTTTGAAAAATGGAGGGTCTTTCATTTCCTTGGAAAATCATTCGTTTGTAATTGATAGTCTTGTGGATGGTATGGCTGCTCAAAAAGCGGGAGTTTTGCCGGGATCAAAAATATTATCAATTAATAAACAACCTATTAGAAGTTTTGGAAAGTTAAGAGAAGTTTTATCTTTTAATAAAGGAACAGAAATGTCTTTTGTTGTAGACTCAAAACTGTCTGTTGATACATTAGATGTTCTTATTGATTCTACAGGTAAAATTGGAATTTATCCATCAAGACCTGTATATAAATTAGAAGACTATAACTTAATCTCTGCAATGAAGTATGGTTGGATTGATGCTTTTGAATCTTTAAATGCAAACATTAAAGGTTTCGGTTTAATATTTAGTGGCAAAGAAAAAGCAAAAGATAATCTTCAAGGACCTATTGGTATTGCAAAGGTTTATGGGGGTGTTTGGGATTGGTCTAAATTTTGGAAGTTAACAGGTATTATTTCTATGATACTTGCATTTGTGAACATATTACCTATTCCGGCTTTAGATGGAGGACATGCATTGTTCTTAGTTATTGAAGCAATTACTAGAAGAAAACTTTCTGATAAATTTATGGAAGTTGTACAAATTCTTGGAATGATAATATTGCTTGCATTAATGGTGTTTGTTATCGGAAATGACATTATTAACCTGTTTTAATATGGACGTTTATTGCATAAAAAAACAAAACTAATATTATGAAAAATAAAATATTATTATTAGTAGTATTCTTTTATAGTTTAAATGGTTTTGCTCAGGAATATCTAGACTTTAATACTGGAGACAATAGGACAAAACGAGTCTTATTAGTCCCTTTTGATTCTCGAATATATTATAATGATGCTACTTATATTATGGCCGAAAAAGATGGAGAATCACATGATGAAATAATGACATATTTTAGAGAGCAATTTAATATGCAACTATATAATGCAATGATGGATTCATGCGAAATTGTTAATTTGATGACCGATAATACGCGTAGAGCTCAAGAAGATATTTCGAATTTATATACTTCGATAAATTATGAATTAAAACTAGCAATGCAAAATGAACCTGAAGATCCGGATGAAGTAGAAAAGATGAATTTCATTCAACGAAAAAGATATGAGAAGGAGCAACTTCGAAAGCTTAAAGAAATGAAGGAATCTAAAACAAGAATTGTAAATGGCGAAATTGTAGGTCATCGTCAGCCTATTGAAGATAAGTATCTTCATATTGTTTTTCATCAACCTGAAGTACTAGAAGAAATTGCAAGAAGAAGAAACGTTGATTACTTTTTGTTTGTAAATCAATTCGAAATTAAAGGAAATTATGGCGATCCTTATCTTAGTGGAAATTCTAATCGTGAAAGAACAATTAAAGTACATTTTAGTTTATTTAATGCACAAGCCAAATTAGTGCATGGTAGTTTTGGAGAAAATAAAATTCCATTTGATTTGGCTGATAAGGATGAAGTTTCAAACTTGTATTTGCCAGAAGTAATTCGTCAGATAGTAAATAATATAGACTTTTAAGATGTTACGAAAATTTGTATTTGCTACCAATAACGAGCATAAACTTAGTGAGGTTAAGGAAATATCTGATGAAAAGTTTGAGATTCTTGGACTTAAAAGCATTAATTGTTTTGAGGATATTCCGGAAGATCAGGATACGCTTGAAGGTAATGCAATCCAAAAAGCAAGATATATCTCTGAAAAATATCAAATAAATTGTTTTGCAGATGATACAGGTTTAGAAGTGGATGCATTAAATGGAGAACCGGGGGTTCATTCAGCCAGATATGCAGGTAAAGGAAAAAATTCTGAGGATAATATTGAAAAATTATTAAATAAACTTGGAGATTCTCCATATAGAGCAGCAAGATTTAGAACTGTTGTAGCACTGGTTTTAGATGGCAAAGAATATTTCTTTGAAGGACTAATAGAGGGTGAGATAGTTACAGAACGTCGAGGAACAGGAGGATTTGGATATGATGCAATTTTTGTACCTGAAGGATTGAATGATACATTTGCTGAATTGCCACATTTAATAAAAAATGCAATAAGTCATCGATCTATTGCGATTCAAAAATTGTTATATTTTTTACGACACTATTAGCAATAATTATTTTTGTAAAATATTTTTTAAAATTTGCTGTTATATTAGAATAAACATAATAATGAATGATGTGAAAAAAATAAGTTTTCTGGGTAGTTTTGTGTTTTTCCTGATTCTATCACTATTTACTTTTGGGCAGATTGCAGTTGGACAATGGAGAGATCATTTGCCATACAATTATGGTGAAATGATTGCAGTGGCAGGGAATGATGTGTATTTACTAACTAATGTCGGATTGCTAAAATATTCCAAAACTAGTGGTGAAACAGAAAAAATGTCAAAAATAAATGGGCTTAATGATTCAGGAATTGAATCAGTAGCTTATGATTCTTATACAGGTTATGTTATAGTTGGATATTCAAATGGTAATATAGATCTAATAAAAGGAAATCAAATTATTAATATTGGAGATATAAAACGAAAATCCATGAATGGAGATAAGGCAATTTATTGTATGGATTTTATTGATGGATATGTTTATCTTGGCTTGGGATTTGGAATTGTTGTTCTGGATTTAGAAAATCTCGAAATAAGAGAGACATGGTATATCGGGCAAAATGGAGGGAACGTAAAAATAAATGATTTAAATATTTCTGGAAATTTTATTTATGTTGCAACAGATCAGGGAATTATGCGGGGAAATATTAATGAACAGTTGGTTGACTTTGCCAAATGGGATATTTTAACAAATGATTTTATAGATGAATCAACAAGCTGGATGTCTGAAAAATCATATGATAATTTGCATATTATAAATGGTAATCTTTTTGTGAATTATAATGATCTAGTAGCAAATAATGCAGATACAATAATGATTTTTGATGGAGTAGCTTGGCAACATTTTAATGATGATTTTAATGATAATGTTTATCTTGGAGGAAACGAAAATCAACTTATTTTATGTAACACATATTGGGCTAAATTATTTGATGCAAACTTAAATGAAATACAGCATATTTGGCAGTATCAATTTACTTCAGGAAATGAATCCCCAAGACCTTGTTTTATAGTTTCATCTGATGATAACGGGTTATGGATAGCAGATAAAAGATTTGGTCTAATTTATAATGAGTCGTCATGGAAATTCGAGAAAATTGAAGTAAATGGGCCACTTGATTACACTGTTTTTGATATGAATGCAATAGATTCTAAAATTGTTGCTGTTGCCGGTGGCATGAATCTTTCGTGGAGCCCTAACTGGACTAAGGCGATGTATTATGAGTTTTCTCAACAAAATTGGCAGTCATATAATTATGAGAATTTACCAGATTTTGTAAATTTTAGAGATTTAGTACGTGTTAAACTTGATCCGGAAAATCCAGACAGGTATTTTTTAGGCTCTTGGATACATGGTTTGATAGAAGTGCGTAATAATCAATACTACGAGGTATATAATGATCAAAACTCGAGTCTTAAAAAAGTTCCTTCTTCAAATTATATTAGAATTGGTGGTTTGGATTTTGATGAGGATGGAGATCTTTGGGTTACTAATTCATTAACAGCTCCCCAAATACATGTAATGACAACTGAAGGAGATTGGTATGGTTTTGATTATTCTTCATTGATTGGCGGTATCAATATAGGGCATATTATAGTTACCGAAAATGATCATAAATGGATAATTTTACCTCAAGGTGTTGGTTTATTTGCATTTGATGATAATGGTACTTATACTACAAAAAATGATGACAGATACAAAAAGTTAAGTGTTTTAAATGAAGATGGAGAAATTGTTAGTAATGATGTTTATTCGATGGCTGAAGATAAAAATGGCTATATTTGGGTTGGGACAAATAAGGGTGTAGTGGTATATTATAATCCTGAGGATGTTTTTGAAGCTGGAACGTTAAAAGGAAATCAGATAAAAATACCACGTAATGATGGGACAGACAATGCAGATATACTTTTGGCAAATGAAATAGTTACTTCTATTGTAGTAGATGGTGCAAATAAAAAGTGGTTTGGGACACAAACTGGTGGTGTGTATTATACAAGTGAAGATGGGTTAGAAGAAATTCTTCATTTTACTACAGAAAATAGTCCTTTGATTGATAATAATATTGTTTCGATTGAGATAATTCCGGAAACAGGCGAAGTGTTTTTTGGTACAGCCAGAGGTATTATATCATATCGAAATACTGCAACAGAGCCTGCTGATGATTATTCGGGGGTATATGTTTTTCCAAATCCTGTCGAACCTGACTATACAGGACCAATAACAATATCTGGGCTTGTAGCGGGTTCTTATGTGAAAATTACTGATATCTCAGGAAATATTGTATATGAAACAAGATCCGAAGGTGGGCAAGCAATATGGTACGGTAAAAATATGAATGGAAACAAAGTCCATACCGGGGTATATCTTGTGTTTTCTACAAACGAAACAGGATCAAAAACAGATATTACCAAAATTTTATTTATTA
>CAYUWD010000046.1:12158-24898 GCA_964448235.1 uncultured Bacteroidales bacterium
ATTCTATCTTTATTTTTTCCATTAAATATGTTAAATTTTGAACATAAAGCTGGAGATATCTATTATTATTATGAAAAAGATTGTTTGATTAAAGGTGTTTTTTATCATTCTATGAATATTAAAACACAAGCAGTTGTTTTAAATAAAGTAAAATATAATGACAATTCTTATATTGTAAATCTGTTTACTAATGAGCTTGGTAAAATTGCAGTTTTTGTAAGAATTCCAAAATCAAGAAAATCAATAATAAAACCAGCAATGTTTTTTCCATTAAACATTGTTGATTTAGAGATTGGGTATAAAAATAGTAGAAGTATCCAGAGTTTAAAGGATTGTACTTCTGCTGTTTCTGTTTTTAACATTTGTACAGATATTAATCGGATTTCAATAGCGCAGTTTATTTCTGAAATAGTTGTAAAAACTACAAGAGAAAATCAATCAGATGAAAGCTTATTCAAATTCTTGTTTAATTTGGTAATTTATATGGAAAAAAAGAATAATCAATGTAGTAATTTGCATTTATTGTTTATGAAAGAATATGCCAGAATATTGGGTTTTGAAATCACAAATAATTATTCTGAAGATACACCTTATTTTAGTATTAGAGAGGGAATGTTCTTATCTGTTTTTAAAACAGAAGAAGAATCTATGGACAAAGAATCTAGCTCAAGCTTATCAGATTTGTTATGTTTAAGTATAGACAACATTAACTCATTTAAGATTGAATATAATGTAAGAAAGGAAATATTACTTAAAATACTAATGTATTATAGTTGTCATTTAGATGGTTTTTCAGGAGTAAATTGTTATAGTGTTTTAAACAGTGTATTTACAGATTAGTTAATTTCTTTTTCTTTATTAGAACTAACATACAAAACATTTCCCAGATTGTTATATTCATTAAAAAGTTTAATATTGTTCTTTTTAATGTCTTCTTGCAAAAAACCAACAATGGTTAAGTCTGCTTCTTGTGAAAACCTTTCAATTGTTTTAGAATTTGTTTCTCCTCCTTCACCTTCAATTATTAGAATATTATTTTTTGAAATAGGCAATCGACCTGTATCAATTAAATTATATAATAATACTTGCTGTTCTTCTTTTTCAGATTCGGGATATACTGCGAATATTTTTATATATCCATTATTCCAGTCCGGATGTCCTAGTAAGATATATGCTAATAAAATCATTAGATTTGCATTTTCATAATCTTTTGAAGTAATCCATATATGAATTTCCTGATGATATCCAAATCCTTTATACGATGAGTTTAAGATACAAACATCAAAATCAGCTGATTTGATAATTGGGAAATTGTCAATGACTTCTTGTAAAGATTCGGGTTCGCTACGACTAAATTCAAACAAAATCAGATTATTTATTTTTCCGGATATACTATTAAGCTGAATTACCTGAGCGATTGCAGAAGTGTAACTCGGACTGATAATAGTATCTAGGAATACCCTATTTTTGCTTCCATGGGCAAGATTGATTAGTTTATTTAGTACATTTTTGGATTCTGTATTAGTTGTTTTATTGAGAAATCCATGTATATAATGAATATATGTTCCAAAGCCATATTTGTAAGATATCCATCTCATAAAATCAAAAGCAGAACGCCTTTTAAAAGTTTCCTTTGAGATGCAAACTGCAAATGGTCTCCAGCTAACATGACGATCTTCTTTGTCGGCTCTTTGGGCAAAAATCTGTAAACTTCGACTTAATTGGAAAACAACACCACGAAATAATTTTTCTAAGCCACGTTTGTCTTTTTGAGATAAGGTTATTAAATAATACGTTAAACCTATGATAACTAAGGATAGAAAAGCATAAGTAGTATTCATTTTAAACATTAACCAGAAAGATAGAACTGCTCCAATAAGAGAAATATACCATCTTGACTTAAACGTAGGTCGGTATGAAGGGTCTGCTGCAAAATGTTCAAGGAAAGAAATCAGGCATATAGCACCATAAGTAAAAATAAAAAACATTGATATTATTTCTGCTACAAAATTAACGTCTCCTATTGCAATAAAGAAGAAAGCAATAAATATTGTAATAAGTGAGCCATTGATTGGTTCGTTATCTTTTTTTCTACCTTTTGCTAACCAATTACTAATGCGCATGTTTGGAAGAATTTGATCGAACCCTATCGCTTGTAGAGTTCTTGGTGCTACCATAACGGAACCTAATGCTGAAGAAAGGGAGGCAGCAGCTAATCCGATTGGAATTATTGGTCCCCAAATTGCAATTCTTTGCATTATTAATTGATCAGAAGTTAAAGCTTCCGGACTAGCACTATAAGAAAACTTAATTGCTGCCAGAATATAAATAAACATACCTACAAATGTTGCCCACAATGTGCCTTTAGGAATGGAGGTTTTAGCGTCTTTTAAATCACCACTGAGTCCAAGACCGGCAGCTAATCCTGTAAAAGCAGGAAATACAATTGTAAAAACATAAAAGAAGTTTTCGTTGTTTACTATATGTTTTGTCGAGTGAAATACTACATCTTCGTTAAGAGGTTTTCCAAGAAAAAAACTAATAATTGCACTAAACAATAATGCAACAACTACATATAATAATTTCATTCCGGAATTAGCACCTTTTTTTAATATTACATATGATAATAGTGTCATTGTGGGGATGCTAATAAATCTCTTATCTGAGATTACAAAATTGTAATTTTCTGATAACCAATTAATTATTGGATCAAAAGCTTCTGCAAAGGCTATAATATAAAATGCGACACTTATTGCTTGAGAAAAAAACAGTGCAAAACCAATTGCTCCTCCAATATTTAATCCAAACGATCTGGAAATAATAAAATATGCACCACCACCTTGTACTTTTTGATTTGTTGCAATCTCTGCAACTGCCATTGCTGTTGGAATAGTTACGAGATGTCCAATTAGAACAATACCTATTACACCGATGAAACCAACTTGTCCAACTGCCCAACCAAATCTTAGGAATAAAATTGCTCCGATGATTGTACTTAAGGCTGTTAAAAAAACAGGAATTGTTCCAAACTTTGCTTGTGTATTTTGAATTCCCTTTGACATTAGGGCTTAAAGATATAAATTTTTGATAAAAAAATAAACATATATAAATTAATAAATTTAAGATGTTATTTATTATTTGTAAAATGGGAAATGTCTTTTTAATAAGTTAATTTAAACAAATCGAGTTTTTATCAATTTTTACCAAATTTGGTTTAATATTCTTTCTTAAAACACCAATTTGTTTGCTTTTCATTAATTTTAAATAATCAAAAATATCATAGTTATCATCAGGAGAATAAATCGGTGCATTAATTAGCTTTTTAAATTCATTTAGATAATCCTTTTTCATGTTTTTTATTAGTTTGTAATAAAAGCTGGTTTTATCCTCATTATTATTATTATAGCCAATTATTGGTAAAGTTGAATTGATAAATTGAACAAATTCGGTAAATTGTTTAACACTTATTTGCATGTACAAATGTTCAAATCTAAGAGTGACTATTCCATTTTTTGTCACGCTTAGTTGTCCATGAGGTGTATTGTACACAAGTTTTTTCATTCTCTTAGTTTATTTTTATAAATATTATTCAATAATAATACCAAATGCTTTATCTATAAGACAATAATTTATTGTAAAACGTGGCATGAGATATTTATGAAGTGTTATAAAATAATGTAATGCGCAGAAAAACAGAGAGATAGGGAAGGGATGTTTTTGTGCTAATTAATGTATTTTAATTAAATTTGCAGAAAAAATAGATGGACAGAATACTTTGCATAGAAACCTCGACTGAAATATGTTCAGTAAGTATATCTGAAAATGGTTGTTTGGTAGATTCAATTATTGATAATCCTTTAATAAATGGAAATAATATACATGGACAGCACTCTAAATTGCTTGCACTTATAATTCGGGAACTTCTCGAGAGAAACAAGATAAAACAATCATCTTTGAGTGCTGTAGCAATAAGTGAAGGCCCTGGTAGTTATACAGGATTGCGTATAGGGGTGAGCATTGCAAAAGGTATATGTTTTGGATTAAATATTCCTTTGATTTCAATTAAAACACTAAAGCTAATTGCTTTGATGGCTAAAAAAAATGCTAATAAGGAGTATGATTTAATTATCCCAATGATGGATGCAAGAAGAATGGAAGTTTATTGTGTTGTTTATGATAATAAATTAAATGAGATTCAAAAAACTCAAGCAATGGTAATTGATGATAATTCATTCAAACAATATGAGAATAAAAATATTTTATTTTGTGGTAATGGTGCTCTTAAATGTGAGTCCTTATTAACCGGATTAAAGGCTGATTTTGACGGAGTTTCATATCCTTCTGCAGAGTTTATGGTTGATAATGCTAGTTATAGTTTTGATAATAAACATTTTGCAAATTTAGTATATTTTGAACCTTTTTATTTAAAAAGTTTTGTTGCAACTACTCCAAAAAAGATCTTGTAGCGGATGTTTTATACCAATGTAACCACAATATACCGTATTGGATAGCAAATTATTTTCCTGTTTATATAAGACAAAAAATATGCACAAAGCAGAGTTCTGCAAATATTTTTTAACGAAATAGAAACTAAAAAGAATCAATTTATATGCGGCATATTGTGGTTACATTGGTATTACAAGAAATCGAAAACATCTTGATTCTTAAAATTTCGTATTGCCTAATAGATGTATTTAATTAAGGTACTTAAAGATAGGAATTAAACGTAGTATTTAGCATTGAAACTGTTCAATTTTGTTATTGACATTGAATATTATAGGTATTTTAATTCATTAAAGATATTTTTAACAATTGGGCAGGTTGGTATATTTTTAACACAAGTAGGTAAGATGCGCTTAATGTTTTTTTGATTTGTATGCGGATATTCACGACAAGCTTTTGGCCTTGATTTATAAACGATGCAATAATTATCATCCATTAAAAAGGGGCAGGGCATAGATTTAAAGACATAGTCATTATCTTCATCGATACTTAGATACTTTGAAATAAAATCAGTTTCTTTTATTTTAAGATGGCTTGATAATCGTTTAATATCTGTATTATTAAGTCTGGGACCTAAATTACGACAACAGTTTGCACATTCAAGGCAATTAATATGTTCAAAAGCTTGATTATGTAATTTATGAACTAACTTATCAAGTGTTTTAGGATTTTGTTTTCGTAATTTTTTTAATAAATCCGAATAATCGGTTTTCATTATTTATTTTTTTACAATTTTGTATGACTGATAAATTCCTTCACCTTTAAAACACATAATGTAAATTCCATTTGTAAAACCTGAAATGTCGTGGGAATAAACTGTAGAATTATTAGTTTTAATGTACGTACTATAAATTTTTTGACCAACGCTTGTGTAAATGGAAACTTCTACTTTTTTATTTAAATTAGATTTTAATTGATATTGAATTAATCCATTTGTTGGATTTACAACATTTGCGTAAAAATCATTTGTAGAAGATAAGCTTGAGACAGAACTATTGTCTCCAATTTGAAATTCAGCAATTACAGGTAAATGATCACTCATATTATATAATGCGTTTGTTACATTTGATGGTAATGTTGAGTTTGATGGACTAATAATTGAAGAATTAAATCTATTGCCATCTTGTCCAACAGCCCAATAAGAATCATTTATATATTTAATGTCTGCTGTTCCATCTTTTATAGATGAACTAATTAAAATAAAGTCAAATCTATCGTCCATCCCACCATAAGAAAAACAATCATTTGAAGAATCGTCATGAGTTGACTGAGTGTGGTAATTTCTATAAGAATAATTATTATTCCAATCGCCAAGTTGATTTATAGGATCGTAAAATGCTAATGCAGGATTAATAGGATTAATTAAATTCTGGAAACAATTTTCATTATTTGCATATACATTAAAATCACCAACAACAATATAGTTTTCGTTAGATCCGCTAACACTTAAATAATTAATAAATTCATTAATCATATTTGTTCTATCTGACATGTCATCATTATCCTCACCGGCTTTTAAATGTAGAACGACTACATTAAAATAAGTGTCTTCAACCATTTCGAGGCATTTAAGTTTATAAATATTTATGTCTCTTATTTCAGTTTCTACTACTGGCTGCGAGATAAGTTGAAATTTGTTTTTGTCATAATATAAACCATTAATCAGATATGAACCTGATTGATCTGTAGGAGAAGCAGCAAGCCATTTAGTTTCTCCATTAATATTAAGTGAATTTCCCAAAATATAGTTTGTCATATAACTAGCACTAGAGTACTTTCCAAGTTCACATACTGCAAGTATGTCTGGTTCTTGATTTTGGATAATTGTTGCCAGATATTCTGCTTTATCTTGATGAGGATTATTAGATTCTGTGCAATAAGATGTGTAGTTGCCAAAATTTAATAAATTATATGACATAACTTTTACTTGACCTTGTGCATTAAGATATATAGACACAAAAATTAATAAGCTAATAAAAAAGGTTTTTTTCATGTTTTTGTATTTTAATTGTCAAAATAGAATATTACATATAAACATATTCTATTGCAAATAAGTTAAATTCTTTAAATAAATCTTTATTAAAGTTAAATTTTATACCAAAATAGATTTTGCGAAGTGAGATTCGGAATTAGTTCATAATTATTTTCTTATTTACTTCTATTATATTCCCATATTTAGCTAAAGCTTCCATATCGATATTATTTTTGTTTCCGACAATAGTTATTAACATTGGTTTAGATTGTATATTTTCAGTATAAAATTTGATAATATCTTTAAAACTTAATTCATTATATGTTTTAAATTGCATTATTCTTGGGTCTTCTTTATAGCCTTGTAATTTCCAATTTTCAATATTTGTACTAAGCTTACGCCAATTTGGTTTAGTGCTGTTAACAGATTGAATTAATGCTGAACTTACATTTTGAATGCGATTTTCTTTAATAGGCATATTATAAATTAAACTATCCATTAGGCTAATAGCATCTACGGTTTTATCGCATTGCGTACCTATAAAGGCTTGAAGGTAACCGGGTTTGCTAATTAAAAATGCAGGTCTGTAAATAGCATAAGCAGTATATGCCATAGATCTAAATTCGCGAATTTCCTGAAATACAATTGCAGACATTCCTGTCCCAAAATACTGATTATATGCTTTTGCAATGGCTCTTTCTCTTGGAGGGTTTGTTTTACCTTCAATGTAGAAATATATCTTACTTTGTACAGTTTTAGGATCGTTTAAGAATAGTATAGTGTTCTTATTATAAGCGGTTCTATCGTAAAAATATGGAAATTCAGATTCTTTAATTTTTGTTTGAAAAGACAAGTAATGTGATGTAATATTTGAAACTTCTTCTATTTTTAATGTTCCACTATAATGAATAGAAAAATTATTGCTAAGAACAGTAGATAGTATATCTAATAGTGTTTCAGAGTTTAAAGATTTAACTTCTTTTACAGTCATTCTTCTTAAATATTCTGAATTCTCACCATATATACCATATTCAAACAAAGCTTTTGCAAGGTCATCGGGGTTATTGTTTTCGAATCTTCTTAAGAATGATGCATTTCTTGATAAATTTTTAAGTTTTTTATCATCGGCTTGAGGTCTTTTTAGGAGATTAGCAAGTAGTTCGACAGATTCGTTAAAATAGTTGTCAAATCCGTCTATATTTATTGTAAAGTAGTTTTCTTCTGCAGTAATCCAAAACGAACAACCTATTTTTTGAAGTTGATTATTAAATTCCTTCAAATTCATATCTTTTGTTCCAATTAATTGTATGTATTCAGCTAATTGTATCAATCTGGGATCTGAATTAGTTCCAATGTGAAATTTAATAGATAAGTTAAAGATGTTATTAATTTTGTTTTTTGTGTAATATAAAACAGTATTATCTTTAATATTATGTGTTTGTATGTCTTTGTTAAAATCAATAAATTCGGGCTTTAATTTTTTTTCTGGAATTTTATCAAGTTTTGTAGCAAATTTTGATTCTGATTCAGAATTTACAGGAATAATTGGATCGAAGCCGGGTTTTTCTAATTTGTCTTTTTTAGGAAATCCCATTTTGCTTTGAAAAGACAATAAATTATCATTCAGATAATGTTCAGAAACACTTTTTATGTCTTTTTCAGTAATGCTTCTAATTTCTTTTTTATAGTTTAGTATATCTTCCCATTTTTTATTAGATGTAAATAATGAGGCAATCAAGAATGCTCTATCCATAGGATTTTCAAGCGATTGTTCGTGTTCTTTAATTAAGTTTAGTTTAACTGCTTCTAATAAATTAGGATCAATTTTATCGGTATGCAGTTTCATTATTTCATTGTGAACAATATTGAAAGCATTTTTATGAGATTGCCCAATTATTTTTGGGACATACAAAACAACTAGAGCTCCATGATCATTTCTTATGTCACTAAAACACATTGCTTCAAGTAACTTACCATCAATGCTTAATTTGTCGAGATAGCCTGTTGAAGAACTATTGCTTAACAATGCAGTGCATACTTCAAGAGCGATTTCGTCTTTATGATTTGCTGGTACAGTTCGGTAACCAATTAAGCCAACTTTTACAGGAGTTAATCGTTTGACGATTTTTTCTATTCCTTCAAAATCTTTTTCAGGATATTTAGGATATTTAGGAATTTCTCCTGATTTCCAAGAGCCGAACTTATCTTCGATAATTGGGATAATTTCCTTTGAATTAAAATTTCCGGTTAATACTAAGGCCATATTATTAGCGACATAATAGGTGTCGTACATTTTTCTCATGTTTGTTAGTGATGGGTTTTTGATATGTTCGATAGTGCCTAAGACTGTTTGGGTACCATATGGATGTACTTTATAAAAATTTTCGTAAAAATTTTCTATAAGTGTTGAAGAGAAATCATCCATATACATATTTTTTTCTTCAAAAACAGTTTCTAATTCTGATTGAAATAATCGAAACACAGGATTTTTAAATCTATGACTGTAAATAGTTAGCCATTTTTCCATTTGACTGCTTGGAAATACGTTAAAATATGCGACAATTTCTTCGGATGTAAATGCATTTACCATACTTGATCCAATCTGATCTAATATTCTATCAAGTTCATTTGGGATTGCATATTTTCCGGCTTCTAGAGACATGCTGTTAATCTCTTTTTGAATCTTTTGCCTTTCTTCAGGATCTTCTGTTTTTGCTAATTCATCGTATTTTAAAACAATACTGTCAAGATAAATACTTTCTTTTTTATAATTCGTAGTGCCAAGTTCATCAGTTCCTTTAAACATCATATGCTCAAGGTAGTGAGAGGTTCCTGTGTGATTTGCCGGGTCATATTTTCCTCCAGTTTTAATTATTACAGCACCAAGGACATTTGGAACACTTTTGTCTTCATTTAAATAAACACTAAGTCCATTTTTTAGTTTATAACTATTTATTTTTAAGTTGTCAGATATCTCTTGCGAAAAAATTGTTATAGGGAGTATTACAAAAATGAAAAGAAATAGGATTTTAAAATGTTTCATAAGGTTGAATGTTTTATAAATATAGATGTTCTTTTGTGAAAAATAATTATTTAGAATGTTTATACTCTTTTTTTGTTAATACGGTAGTAGATAAAATATATATATCTTTTTTTGGTTTACCTTTAATCCCTGTTTTAATATTTGATAGTATAGATAATATTTCTATCCCATCTACAATCTCTCCAAACACAGTATAATGTCCATCATATATTGGGATACCTCCATATTTGGTATATTGTTCTATTTGCTTATTAGTAAGTTTAAATAGAATTATACCATCCTTTTTTATTCTCGGTTTAACACTATCAGTAAGTTCGAGGTATAATCTTCTAAAATTTTCTTTATCACGATTCATTTTAAATTGCAATAGGCTATCTTTATAATGATAGTGATTTGGCTCAGAGTTAAATTCATCGATGTATTTTGCAATAATAGGTGCATTTTGTTTAGCTTCCAGCGTATGAATTAATTTAGTATCTGTCTTTATCCCATCTACTATGTAAAATAAGTAGTTGTCAGACATGCTTTCCCCTTCGAAATCTTTGTCTAATTTGAGCATTCCAACAGCACCTTTTTTGTTAATTAACTTTGCGTTAATTTCGCTATTTATTTTTGAGTCTTTAAATGTTCTTGATAAAACATTAATTTCTTCTTTTTCGGGTTTTAGTCCCATTTTGTGTATTCCATTAGGGTTTGTAGAATAAATAAGTGTACTATCATAGGAATTTGAAGTACAATTTTTTATAAAATTATCTTTGTGTAAAGGCGTGCCTTCATATAATCCTATAATAAAAGAACCTTCGGTTGTATTAATTTGGGCATATGTTTTTATTTTTGCTGGATTTCTAAAAACCGAACATGAACAAATAAAAATTGTTGAAAAAAAAGCAACCAGTAAGATTAAATATTGTTTAAACATAAAAAATATTTGATTTATTAAAAAAAATCACTATAATTGTATGTTGCAAAAATAAACAAAAAGTTGACATTATGAAGAGATTTATTAATATTGTAATATTCGCTGCAATTCTTGCAGGAGTTATTGTTGTTAACTATAGTTGTAAGCCTGAAGATCCACCTAAAGCAGTGGTTATTGTGGTCGATGAAGATAATCAACCGGTTGAAGAAGCAATGGTTGTTGTAAAAGCTGCAAATTCAGATAGCTCTCATACAGTCGTTTATTTATTAAATGAGACAAAACCGGTAGCAGATACTCAATATACAAATAGTGAAGGAAAAGTATATTATGACTTCAAATACGAAGCAATTTATAAAGTAGAAGTTACAATGGGTACAGATAGAGATCATCCTTTTGTTAGAAGAGGACTTGGAATATTTATACTTGAGAATAATAAAACAACAGAAACAACCATTGAGATTAATGAGCAAACTGTATTTGGTGGTTAGTTTTATCTATAAATTTCTTAATCATGAAAAAAATATTATTTACTGTATTTGCTATAATAATAGCAAGCACATTGTATTGTCAGATATCTATTGTTAGAACTGATGTTGTAGAAATAAATGATGAAATCCCTAGGATATATTATGCATATGAGCAAGATACTGAATTTTGTGATTTGGATAGTATTATTTCAGATCCATTAATATTTGATGATTTAGATTTTCCATTTATAGATATAGATACTTTAGTTTATCAAGATCCACAAGAAACAGATACAGCCGGTATATTTGAGGGGGCAACATGTTCGTATTTTACCAGAGATGGATTTATTATGCACTTACTTATTACTGATGAACAGATGTCTGTAGTAGGAGTTCAGGGTGAATTACCAATGTCAGGAGATCCTATGAATCTTGTATTTGTTGATACTTTGGTATTAAGATCTTTCCCATGTAGTTTTCAAGATTTGCATGCAGATGTAGGATGTGCTTATGAAAATCAACACATTTCTGTATTTGAAAGTATCATTCCCCCGGATTATTACAGTACAATGACAACCTTATATGATACTGTGAAATTCTTAATGGATTTTGATGTTGATGTAGAATATGATCAATATGGAAGTATGCAGTGTGTTGGAGATTCAAACTTAAATGGTAGTTTTCAATATTTAAGGGAGAAAAAGAAGTTAGTAACTGTAATGGATGTGCAGTTGAGATCTAAGTTTTCTGGCAACTATACTTCTTTAGGAGATATTCCGGGTATTGGAGATCAATTACCTATGGAATTGCCTATGATTGATACTGCATGTACATATGAATATTGGACTAAAGACAATAAAAGTCCTCTTACAGAAATAGAGCTTAATACATCATTTGATTCTGTTCATTCTGTAACATATAGATATGCATATTTGAGCTCTGTTCCACAAGAATTTAATTTAAATTGTAATGTTTATCCAAACCCTGTAATTGATAAAGTTAATTTTGATGTAGAAAATTATAAAGAATGTACTTTAGAAATTTATAGTCTGGATGGAAAATTGATAATATCTGATAAATTTGAATCTCAAAATTACTCATTAAATACTAGTAATTTTGCTCATGGACATTATTTATACAAACTTATAGATAAATCAAAAAGACCAGTTGCAGGAGGAAAATTTGTGAAAAGATAAGCACTGCTGTTTTAGGGGTATTAGCTCATCTGGCTAGAGCGTTAGACTGGCAGTCTAGAGGTGATCGGTTCGAGTCCGATATACTCCACAAGGGTTGTTGAAGCAACCCTTTTTTTATATGAGCTATTTCTGTTACATATTGTATTCAAAAAGTCACGATAGATTTTATTATGGTCAGACGAGTGATTTAACTTTAAGGTTGAGTAGCCATAATAGTGGGATAGTAATTTCGACTAAACGATATGTTCCATGGGAAATATATGCATATAGAGAATGTTTAGACAGGCAGGGGGCCATGAAATTTGAACGTCAGTTAAAAAATTTGAAAAGTCGAGTTAGAGTTCAAGAGTATATACAGCGGAAGTCTTTTATAATTTGTGGAGTATAGAGGTTGAGTGGTCCCGAAAATTTGTAAAATTTTCGTGGATCCTCGGGATTATAACAAAATCAAAAAAGATTTTGTAAATCACGGGATTCGAGTCCGATATACTCCACAAGGGTTGTTGAAGCAACCCTTTTTTTCTGAATTTGTACAAACATTGTTTATAAAAATCTGTTTTAGATTTAAAAGTATAGTTTAATTAGTTCAGGGCAAACGCATACTTTTTTTCTTATGAAAATGTCTGATTTATAGTTGTTT
>CAYUWD010000047.1:0-23569 GCA_964448235.1 uncultured Bacteroidales bacterium
TATTGAGATAGAGACTGCTTAATATATTACAAATAATTAACAGAGTTATTTCATTATTAAAAAATACAGTTAAAGTAATAATAGATTTTATATTTTAAAACTATTACAACAATTTCTTTTATGTATATTTGCAAAAACAAATTTTTATGAAAAAAGAATTTGACTTTTTAGTTATTGGAAGTGGAATAGCAGGTTTATTTTATGCCATAAAAGTAAGTAAATATGGTAAAGTTGCGATTATTTCTAAAACAAAAATAGATGATACTACAACGGCAAAAGCACAAGGTGGAATAGCTTCAGTTTTATATACGCCGGATTCGTATGAAAAACATATAAATGATACAATTGTTGCTGGATGCGAAATTAATAATAAAAAAATTGTTGATATAGTAGTTACTGAAGGACCTAATCGAATATTTGATTTGATTGCAATCGGAACAAAATTTGATAAAGACAGAGACGGATTATATGATTTAAATAAAGAAGGAGGACATTCAGAAAAACGAGTTCTCCATTATAAAGATAAAACCGGAGAAGAAATACAAAGAGCACTTATTGATGAAGTACGCAATAACCCTCAAATAAGCATTTTTGAAAATCATTTTGCAATAGAATTCATAACTCAACATCATTTAGGTGAAAATGTTACAAGATCTAAAAAAGATATTAAATGTTTTGGCGCTTATGTTTTTGATATAGAAAAAGAAAAGATTTTTACTGTCTTAGCATCCAAAACATTTATTGCAACAGGAGGCTGTGGAAACGTTTATCTACATACAACAAATCCACCAAGCATTACCGGTGATGGCATTGCAATGGCATACAGAGCAAAAGCGACAGTAGAAAACATGGAATTTGTTCAATTTCATCCAACCTCATTATATAACCCAGAAACAAAACCATCTTTTTTAATAACAGAAGCATTACGTGGTGCCGGAGCAATATTACTTAACCATGAGTTTGAAAACTTTTGCATAAAATACGATAATCGAGGCTCATTAGCTCCCCGAGATATCGTTGCACGAGCAATCGATAATGAAATGAAAATGTCTGGCAAAAATTTTGTTTTTCTTGATGCAAGACATATTGAAAAGGAAAAGTTATTAAACCATTTTCCAACCATTTATGCAAAATGTCTCGAAATTGGGATTGACATTAAAAAAGATCTAATTCCTGTTACCCCTGCTGCTCATTATTTATCAGGAGGAATAAAAACAGATGAATATGGTCAAACCTCAATCATAAATCTCTTTGCAGCTGGCGAAGTTGCATCTACAGGATTACATGGAGCAAACAGATTGGCATCAAATTCTTTACTTGAAGCTGTCGTATTTGCGCACCGAGCAGCAATTGCATCTTCAAAATTTGACCCAATTAATAAAAAAGTAAAAGATTTAATACCAGATTGGAATGACGAAGGAACTATAAAAAATGAAGAACTCATACTAATATCTCACTCTTTACTTGAAGTACAACAAATAATGAGTAATTATGTTAGCATTGTTCGCTCTAATATTAGATTACAAAGAGCCTTGGACAGACTACACATAATTTATAGAGAAACTGAAGAACTTTTTAAGTCTTCAAAGGTTACTATCAGTATATGTGAATTAAGAAATATTATTAATGTCGGATATTTAATAATTAAAATGGCAATGGACAGAAAAGAATCTATAGGATTACATTATAATATAGATTTTTTAGATTCTTTGCATCCAATTGTATAAAATATAAGTCTTAATATTGATATTATGTAAAAATATGTTTTATTTGTTAAAAATTTATATTATTGAATTATGAAAAAATTACTACTTATTACATCGGTTTTACTGGTTTCTCTTGGATTATTTGCTAAATTTGTTCCAATGAAAGACGCTGAAAAAGTCGCCAAAAATCATTACTATCAAAGCATTAACAGTATTAAACAAGTGTCATGGGAAAATGTAAACCTTACATGTCTATATAATCCTATAACTAATGATAATTACAACTTTTATGTTTTCAATATAAATAGTGATGAGGGCTTTGTTATTGTTTCTTCTGAAAACAAAATAAAACCAATTCTAGCATATTCATTTGAAGGAAACTTCAATAATCATAATATGCATCCAGGACAAAAAGAAATGTTGAAATATTATCATGATTGCATTGATTTTGCAAAAAATAATGATTTCCAACCTAAAACAAAATATTTAAACGAATGGAATAAACTACTTAGCTATAATCATGCTAATCCAATTAAGCAAAAAACGACATCTCCAATATTATTAGAAAATATTAATTGGAATCAAGACTGGCCATATAATAACCAATGTCCAGAAGATGATGGAGGAAGCAATGGGCATGTTTATGTTGGTTGTGTTGCAACAGCAATGCTGCAAGTAATGAAATATTACAATTGGCCTGAAAGTGGAACAGGACAAAAATATCATTCAAGTTTTTTGAATGGTGGATATGGAAATATAAATATTAATTTTGCTGAGCAAACATACGATTGGGACGCAATACCAAATGAAGCATCAAGTTATGTAAATGAAGAACTTGGAAAAATAAATTTCCATGCAGGTGTTGGTGTTGCAATGAATTGGGGCCCAGACGGCTCTTGGTCTCAAACATCCAGAATTGCTGATGCTTTAGAAGACTATTTTAAATATTCTAGTGATGTAGATTATGTACATAAATATAATTATTCTGAATCGGATTGGCAAAACCTAATAAAAGCACAAGTAGATGCTGGAAAACCTATGGTTTATTCTGGCAATCCAACAACAGGATCAGGACATGCATGGAATTGTGATGGTTATCAGGATGAAGATTATTTTCACATGAATTGGGGATGGGGAGGAGCCGGAAATGGTTATTATACTCTTGACGACCTTAATTCAACTGCTACTCCTGGTGGAGAAGAAAATAATTTCAATCAAAATCAGGAAATGATTATTAATATTTATCCGGAAGGAACATATCCTACTTATTGTGGTGGAACTAAATTTATTACAGGACATGAAGGATCTTTTGGCGATGGTTCCTCAAATGAAAATTATGAAAATAATCAAACTTGTACATATGTAATAGAACCAACATGTGGAGAAGTAATAAATCTTTCTTTCAATTATTTTGACTTGGGAAGCGGAGACGAAGTTATTGTTTTTGATGGAGATGAAAATTCTACAACAGTTTTAGAAACATTTAATAATACAAATATACCCGGAAATTCAACTTTATCTGCTAATGATGGTGCAATGACAATTAAATTTATTACAGATGCATCTTCTACAGGTAAGGGTTGGAGTGTAGATTATACTGTAAAAAACTGCTCTACTGGATTAACATATACAGATGGTTCCGGAAGTTTTGACGACGGTAGTGGAGTCTGTGATTATGCAAATTCAAACCTATGTACGTGGATAATTGAACCACCAGATGTAAATTGGATTACTATTACTTTTAATGATTTTGCATTAGCCGGCAATATTGATTTTGTCAAAATTTATGAAAATAGTTTAAGTTCTGAAAATGTTGTTGCTACATTTAATGCAAGCTCCAATCCAACAGAACCAATTGCTGTAAATGGCGGTACTGCTATTATACAATTCTTTACAGATGGAAGTGATGTTGATGAAGGATGGTCTATTAATTACACATCTGTTTTAAGTGACATTGTCGAAAATAAATTATTGTCTAACTTCTCCATAACACCAAATCCAGGAAATTTAAATTCAAAATTAGAGTTTTCTATCACAAATGATTCTGATGCAACTATTACTGTAACAAATCTTTTGGGAGAAATTATTGCAAATAAAACATATAGCTTAAACACCGGCCTTCACAATTTTACACTTAACGAAATCGTTAATTATGATCTTGACGCTGGTATTTACTCTGTAAGCATTAATGCTAACAATCAAACTCAAACTCAGAAACTTGTTGTGGTTAAATAACAATTTTCAAGAATTTATTGATAAAAAAAGGAAGATTTTAAAATCTTCCTTTTTTTTATTAATATAACTAATATTTTAGCTTGACAATCTTATAAAAAAACCATGATCTATTAAATTCCCTGTTTTAGATTTACCATAAACCTTTTCGCAAAAATCAATTTTAAAATCTCTAAAATAAGTAAGAACCAATCTATGAATAAACTTTTCAGTGATTGAATGAGAATATAAATTCATTATTACAAAGGATTTTTTAGATAAAACTCGCCTAACTCCCAAAAGTAAATCATCAATCATTTCTTCAAGTATCCATTTTTCATTATTTGCCCCCATTCCAATTGGTGGTGGATCCAAAATAACTCCATTATATTTACTGCCTCGCTTTATTTCTCTTGTAACAAACTTAAACGCATCTTCTGTAATATATCTCAAATTATCATATCCAGACAATTCAGCATTACGCTTAGTCCAATCAACTATCTTTTTAATTGAATCTATATGAGTAACTTTTTCTGAAAAAGGCGCTGCTGCAACACTTGACAAACCAGTATATCCAAAAATATTTAAAAATTGCATTGAGGGAATGTTTATACTTTTTTCTGCAATATAATTCCAATTCAAAACTTGTTCGGGAAAAACACCAATATGTTTAGAATTTGTAAGTGATAATTCTCCACATATTTTCTGTCTTTTATTTAAATAATGTAAATTCCATTTGTTTGGAATTGACTTAATAACAACCCAATCCCCTTGATTCTTAGATTTTTCTATAAACTCTGCATTTGCAAGATTTTTCCATTCTTTAATATTAAACTTTGGAATATCAATTGCCGTTACATCTGGTCTAATTAAAACAATATTATTAAAACGCTCAAGCTTTAAACCATTACCACAATCAATCAACTCATATTGAGGAAATATTTCATGTAGATTTATTTTCATTACTCTTTTCTTTTCCAATAAAGTTTCTTACCAAATCCTAGCCTGTTGTCAGTCATTTTAAAAAGATCAACTTTGACAATCCATAAATCTGTATTAACAACAATTGCAAAAGGAAACTTCTTTAAGTACTTTTTTCGGTACTTTAAATGTTCAATATTTTCAACTTTAATAAGTTCTCCTGTAAATTGAATTCCTCTGATTTTTCCAATTATTTTAGTTTCTAGAACCACGGAACCAGATACTTTAGGATTTTCCAAACCCATTAAGATATGCTTTGTATCGCTATCTGATGTAAATAAAAACGCATCCTCATCGCTCAGATAAGTATAAAAACAATTACTACACCATGACTCTTCTCCAATACTAGTTGCAAGAGTTAAAACATGATGCTCTTTTAGAAAATCTGTTATGCGTTTTTCCGGTTTGCTCATTTCTTTAAAGCCCGTTTTTTCTTTTTAAGGTCTTCAGTATTTACAAGTTTATAGAGTTTATCACCACGACGAACAATATCTTTAGTTTTAATGGAAAAAATCTGACCTTTAACTACTTTTTTCACCGGTTCTAATTCTTCGCGAATTTCTTCAACAAATTGTTCAACAACACCCGTTGTCGAGCCCAAGAAAACAACTTCATCACCAAGATTTAGTTCTTCACCGGTTTCTATCATTAGTTCTGCAACACCAAGTTTTCCATAATAATTGCGAACTTTTCCGAGAAACACCTTTGTTTTTAAAGCTCTTGAACCATACGCTTTTGACCATTCACCTAATCGTTGTCCCAGATAATATCCATTCCAGAAACCCCTGTTGAACACCATACTTAATCGCTCGGTCCATGCGTCAATTTTTTCTTGAGAATAAGTTTCGTCCAGTACAGAGTTTATTGCTTCGTTATAACATTCAACAACTGTTTTAACATATTCTCCGGAGCGTGCTCGTCCTTCGATTTTCATTACACTAACACCTGCATCAATTATACGATCCACAAAACCAATTGTTGACAAATCTTTTGGAGATATAAGGTATTCATTATCAACCTCTATTTCAGAACCGGTTTCTTTATCTGTAAGGATATATGGACGACGACAAGTTTGTAAACACGAGCCTCTGTTTGCTGAATAATTATATTCATGTAAACTCAGGTAACACTTTCCGGAAACAGCCATACATAACGCTCCATGACAAAATATTTCAATTTGAACAAGATTGCCGGAAGGTCCGGTAATATTTCTTGCTTTAATAAGGTGTATAATATCTGCAACCTGATCAAGCGTAAGTTCACGAGCAGTTACCATAACATCACAAAACTGTGAGTAAAACTCAACCGCTTCAATATTTGTAATATTTAATTGTGTGGAAGCGTGAACTTCAACACCTTTTGATCTGGCATATTGTATTACTGCAATATCAGAAGCAATTACAGCCGTAACTTTCGATTTTGCCGCTGCATCAATCACCTGATGCATTTTGTCTATCTCATTATCGTAGATAATTGTGTTGACAGTCAAATAGGTTTTTACTCCATTCTCGTTACAGATTTTTAAAATATTATCGAGATCTTCAAAAGTAAAATTGTTTGACGAACGGGCTCGCATATTCAGCTTCTCAATTCCGAAATAAACAGAATTTGCTCCCGCCTGTATTGCCGCCATTAATGACTCATAAGAACCAACCGGAGCCATTAGGTCGATATTTTTTCTTTGCATACTCATTATGGAGCAAAAATAGTTATTTTTCCGATAACCTCAGTCAGATATGGATTATGATAATTTTGGAGATATAATTTATTCATAATAAGCATTTATTTCTTATAAACACAATTTCTTTATATCTTTACATATCTAAAAGAAAACACACCATGCTTGTTAAAACATACGGAAGCGCTGTTGATGGCATTAATGCTAGTACAATTACAATAGAAGTAAATATATCAAAAGGAATAAACTTTTATCTAGTTGGATTGCCAGATTCAGCTGTTAAGGAAAGTCAACAACGAATTATTAGTGCATTAAACACTAATGAATATAAGTGGCCGGGAAAAAAAATCGTAATCAATATGGCTCCTGCAGATATTCGTAAAGAAGGATCATCATATGATTTACCAATCGCTGTTGGTGTTCTTGCTGCATCTGAACAAATAAACTCGAATGAAATAGATAAATATATAATTATGGGAGAACTTTCCCTTGATGGAAATGTAAACCCAATAAAAGGAGCTTTGCCAATAGCAATAAATGCAAAAGAAGAAGGGTTTAAAGGAGTTATTCTTCCAAAAGAAAATACTTTAGAAGCAGCTGTTGTTGATGAACTTGAAGTTTATGGAGTAAGTCACATTAGTGAAATTATCGATTTCCTAAATGGAACAATTAAACTTAACAAAGTCACAATTGATTTAGAAAAAGAATTTCAAAAAGGTATCCATGAAACAGATATTGATTTTTCTGATGTAAAAGGACAGGAAAATGTAAAACGTGCATTAGAAATTGCTGCATCCGGAGGGCATAATATTATTCTAATAGGTCCTCCTGGTTCAGGCAAGACAATGTTAGCCAAACGAATGCCTGGTATCCTTCCGCCCTTAAGTCTTGATGAAGCAATAGAAACCACAAAAATTCATTCTGTAGCAGGAAAAACCGGTGACGGTCAATCTTTAATGCTACACCGTCCATTCAGATCACCTCATCACACAATTTCCGATGTAGCATTAGTCGGTGGAGGAACATATCCACAACCTGGAGAAATTTCTCTTGCACATAATGGGGTTTTATTTTTAGATGAATTGCCTGAATTTAAAAGAACTGTTTTAGAAGTTATGCGCCAACCTTTAGAAGACAGAGTAGTAACAATCTCGCGTGCAAAATTCACCGTTGAGTATCCTGCAAGTCTTATGCTTGTAGCGTCCATGAACCCTTGCCCTTGTGGTTATTACAATCACCCCGAAAAAGACTGCGTATGTACCCCAACAATGGTTCAACGATATATGAGTAAAATATCAGGCCCCCTATTAGATCGAATTGATATACATCTTGAAGTTACTCCTGTAAGTTTTGATAAATTATCTGACATTAAGCCTGCAGAAAAAAGTTCTGATATTCAAAAAAGAGTTATAAGTGCAAGAAAAATACAATCAAAAAGATTTAGAAATTATAAAAATGTTTATTGTAATGCACAAATGAACTCTAAAATGATTAAGCAATTTTGTGTTCTTGACAACACTTGTCTTTCACTAATAAAAAATGCTATGGAAAAACTAGATTTATCTGCAAGAGCATACGACAGGATTATTAAATTATCAAGAACTATTGCTGATTTGGAAAAATCAGAAAATATTCAAGTCTCCCATATTGCCGAGGCAATCCACTATCGTAGTCTAGACAGAGAAAGCTGGGGAAATTAATTTATTATTTCTTACAAATAATCCTATATCATCCAAAATTATTTATGAAACCTGCATCAATTAGTCAACTAAAGAACGAGCTTAAACATAAGAGCCAAGAAGAAATTCTGGCTCTATGCTTAAGATTAGCACGTTTTAAAAAAGAAAATAAAGAATTACTCTCATATTTACTCTTCGAAGAACATAACGAAATGGGTTATATAAAAGATATAAAAGAAGAAATAGACATAGAATTTGCCAATATTAATCTATCCAGCTACTATTACATAAAAAAAAGCGTCCGAAAAATTCAAAAAACAATAAGAAAATATAATCGATTTTCAAAAAAGAAAGAGACAGAAGTTGAATTGTTTATACACTTTTGTAAGAGACTTCGTTCAATGAAGCCATCTATCAATAATAATGTTGCACTTATGAATCTTTATTATAAACAAATGGAATCAATAAAAAAGATAGTTAAAACTCTACACGAAGATTTACAACTTGATTATGAGTCTGAGATGAAGAACTTATGATGTTTTTCTAAGTAAATTTCGTATAGAATTCTTATTGATCCAAATTTTATATCAATAAAACATTAGAAGGGATACATCATTTTCTCAGTATTTGATTTTATACTGTTAAAGCTAAATATACATCAAATATCATTTTTTTGTTTTTATCTATGCTGTATTTTGGCAATGTTATTGTAATAAAGACAATATTTAATTTTAAAACATTTTATATGAGAAGAAAAACGATTTTAATTGGAGCAGTTATTTTAGCTGGTATTGCATTTACTTCATGTGGTGAAAAGGAAGAAATGAGTATTGAAAATGATGATGTGAGTATCGTAATTGATAATGATGAAACACGGGATGCATTGTCAATGTATGATAATGAATTTAACGTAGAAGCCCAGCTTATTCCTGATGGATTGGGAGATTCAATTGACATCAAAATATCCTCAAATGCAGACCCTGAAGGTTTTACAACGTCTGTTTCTTTAAGAGATAAAAGTTACGAGGATGGAAAAGTTATTTATTTGTATAAGTATTTTATGAAATCTTTTTCAGTTGCTATGTTTACTGATGCTGACAGAAGATTGATAAAGGTTGATAGTCAGGATGATGTTGTTACCATTGATATTGGTGATGGTATTTATACAGAACAAATTTCTTTCGATGCTGAAGCTAATGTTGCACTAACTTATTGGCCGGAATATGAAGAAAATTTAATTGAAGCAACGTGTTTTGTTTATGAATATGATTTTGATGGTTCTCAAAATCCAAGCGTAGAGGTTTGGACTAGCTATGACGATACAAAAGTAAACTACACATTGGAGTGGAACGACCCTTCACAGTATAACGGGCTACCTGAATTTAATGATTATACAATAGATCTTGACTTTGCGGTTGGTTCATCAACTGGAAATGGGAAAATCGGAGCTGTTGATGGAAGTACTGTATATATTAAATACAATGGAGTTACGTATGTGTCTCAATTTAATGAAGATACGCATAGTAAATTACCTGTTCAATAATTTTAAAACAATTAGAAATGTATTTAGGGTGTCTTTAAGACATCCTTTTTTTCAATTCAATAAATCTGTGTATATGCTAAACAATAACGTTTATAGAAGAAGGTAAAATGTTGATTTCGTAAGGAGTACTTCCAATAATTTCCCCATCAGTTTCAGCAAAAACTGTTTCTTTTGACTCAATTCGGAATGATTTAGTTTTAAATGATTTAATACCTTTTACATTAAGGATCTTAGAATTGTAAAGCTTTTTAACATTAGTTACAATCTTATACTTTGGCATATTTTGATAAATCGTTACATGTAGATATCCATCGTCAATAATGGCATCAGGTGTCTGTATCATTCCTCCTCCTGAAAATCTTCCATTACCAATACTTATAGATAGAAACTCCCCTTCCAATATTTCATTATTAATCAAAATTTTAAGATGCCATGGTTTGTATTTAATTAAACTTTTTAATAACGCAATTAAGTATGCAAATTTTGTCCTTCTCCCTCTGGCTTTCATTTCGTTTGTTGTTTTTACAACAGTTGAATCAAAACACAAACCGGCAATATTTATAAAATACGCTGACTTTTTCTCAGTATTATTCAAATATTCAATTTTGCCAACATCTTGCATTTGAGAAGGACAATTTTTTAATCTTTCCATTTCTTCATCGTAATCTGGCTTCATATCATAATAACGAGCCCAATCGTTACCAGTACCCATTTGTATAAGACCAATATAGACATCAGTTGTTGGCACAATTGTCTGTTTAAATATTCCATTTGTTACTTCATTTAATGTCCCATCTCCACCAACAACTATAAATTTTCTAAATGATTCTGAAATTTTTTGAATAACAATTTGTTCTGCATGTCCCATGCTTTTTGTAAATGCAAACTCAAATTCAATATGATTTGCAATTAACATTTGCTCAATCTTTGGCCATTCCTTACTTCCGCATTCATTTCCGGCGTTAGGATTGATTATAAAGAAATATTTTTTATTTATTTGTTTGTTCAAACTTAAAATTTTCAGCAATTTTACAATTTTTAAAGATAAAATCATTAAAATTAGAAATATTTTAGATATTTAGCTCTATTTGCAAGAACAAATTATAAAAAATATGAAAAATAAAATCAGACTACTAAAAACAATTAAAATTTACAATGAATCGCCTAAGGAAGAGCTTTTGCAGGAGATCCAGGAGTATGATAAGTTTGGAAATATAGTTTACAGTAAGGAGTACGATGAGTCTGGGAATACTGAGACAGAGGTAAAAGCTGATTTTGATGATGATGGAAAACCACTTAAGGAAACAACAATAAATTATCTTGATGATGTTGAGGAAACCAGAACATATTCATATGATGAAAATGGCAAATTATTGTCTGAAAGAATAGATAATAAACAAGGTTGGTTTTCTATAAAAAAGTATGAAAGACTTGATGAGGGACGAAAGGTTAAAGTTAGCTTATTGGATGAGAATGATGAAATTGAAGAAGTTACAGAAGTTGAGTTAAATGATAAAGGTAATATTACTTCAAATAAAGTTTTTGATGACAGTGGTAAACTAACTGAAGCTCAAAGAAATAAATATGATGATGATGGAATGCTTATTCTGAGAGAAGAGTTAGACCATAAAGGTAAAATTGAAAAGGCACATCACTATTACTATACTGATACAAATAAAATAGAAGCAGTTAAAACTCTTAATCGAAAAGGGAAAACTTTGGATTGGACTAAAGTTGAATATGATGAGGAGGGGCGTCCAATAGAACAATTTGCTATGTCAGGTGCAAAGTTTAAAATGGATTATAATGATGATGGATCAGTAACAGAATCGCAGTTTAACCCTGGAGGTGAAGAGGTTTCTAGAAAAACTAGTTATTATGATGAAGATGATAACCTTTTAATGCAGGAGTTTACAGATTATACAATTAAATATGTGTACGAATTCTTTGAGTAATAATTTAATTCAATAAGACTAATTTCATGAAAATCTTAATATTAGGTTCAGGAGGTAGAGAACATACATTATGTTGGAAAATAAAACAAAATCCAAAGGTCTCAGAAATTTTTGTTGCTCCAGGAAATGCAGGAACTAAACAAATAGCCAAAAACGTAAACATAAATATCAAGAATAATTCAGAGATAGCTGATTTTATAATCTCGAATGGCATTGATATGCTTGTTGTTGGGCCAGAGGATCCATTAGTAAATGGGATTACAGATTTTCTAAAGTCACATCCAGATACTAATAACTTGATGATTATTGGACCTTCAAAAGCTGGCGCTATACTTGAAGGAAGTAAGGACTACGCAAAACGATTTATGGAAAAATACAACATTCCAACAGCAAAGTATTTTACTGCAACACAAGATAATTTCGATAAATCAATTGATTTCCTAAAAACAATGAACCCACCCTATGTTCTTAAAGCAGATGGTTTGGCAGCAGGTAAAGGTGTACTGATTTTGGATGATTTTGAAATTGCTAAAAAAGAGCTTGATAGTATGCTGAACGGGAAGTTTGGCGAAGCCAGTAGCAGAGTGGTTTTAGAGGAGTTTTTAGACGGGGTGGAGTGTTCTGTATTTGCTATAACTGATGGGAAAGATTATGTTGTGTTACCGGAAGCTAAAGATTACAAGCGAATTGGTGAGGGAAATACAGGATTAAATACAGGTGGTATGGGTGCTGTTTCGCCGGTTCCATTTTATAATTCAGAGTTTGAGCAAAAAGTAATTTCGCAAATTGTAAAACCTACAATTGATGGAATTAAGTCTGAAGGCATAGACTATACCGGATTTGTGTTTTTTGGACTTATTAATGTAAATGGAAATCCATATGTTATTGAATATAATGTTCGAATGGGTGATCCTGAAACAGAAGTAGTACTTCCTAGATTAAAAACAGATTTGGTTGATATTTTAATTGCTGCATCAAAAAATAAATTAAATGATATAAAAGTTGATTTCATTCCAGATGCCGCTGCCACAGTAATGCTTGTATCTGGAGGATATCCTAAAGCTTATGAAAAAGGGAAAATAATTTCTGGTTTTAAGGATGTAAAGGACACAATCATTTTTCATGCAGGAACTAAAAATCAAGAAGATAAGATTCTAACATCAGGCGGCAGAATTATTGCTTTAACTTCATATGGAGATAATATCTTTAAAGCACTTGAAAAATCATACAACACAGCACAAAATATCCATTTCGATAAAATGTATTATAGAAAAGACCTAGGATTTGATTTAAAATGATAAAACTTATTCGATCAAATACACCCTCAAATTATGTATTAATGCTTTTATTAATGCTGATTTTATGGGGGTTTAAGTTTTATTATATGCCAACACCTATTGAAACTTATGAAATACATAATTGGTTAATCCCCAAATTTCCTGAAACAATATTTTTTCAATATTTATCCTCTATTTTAGCTTTCCTTTTTTTATATCTTTTTGCTTTACTATTAATTCAGTATAATTCCAAACTAAATATTATTGAAAACAGTTACCAATGTCCAGGAATAATATTTATTCTTCTTTCAGGTACATATATAAACATTCAAAGAATTTTACCGGAAACTTTTGCGTCTTTCACACTATTTTATGCAACAATTCGTATTTTTAAATCTTATAATAAAAACAATGCATACTCAAACATGTTGGATGCTGGCATTTTTACTGCTATTTCTATTTTTCTTTTTCATAAACTCATTTTTATTATTCCAATTCTAGTATTAGTAATTTTTATCGTTAGAGCAGCAAAATGGCGAGATATAGTAATTTACTTCTTAGGACTTTTAACAAGTGTTTCTGTAGGGATTATTCTTATTTGGTTATATGGTAAACCAGATATATTTTTGCAATCTCTCGAGTTTGCTATAGAAACCAAATATAATTTAATTAGATACTCCAGCTTAAACAGTATTATATTTATTCCTATACTGATAATAGCGATTTTGTCAATAATTAGTAGATATACAGTAATTATCCCACGTAAAATTTCAACACGGAAATTTCAAACTTCATTACTTTTAATTTTAATTGTTTTGTCTATCTTTTTTATAAGTCCTCACTCTACAAATGAGGCAATAATATTATTATATCCTTTTTTATCTTTACTGTTTACAAATATTATCATAAATGCAAAACAAATATATATTTATATTATTTTTTGGGGATTTGTAATTTCTATTTTATTCTCACAAATTATTCAAATATTTTACTACATATCTCTTTATTAAAATAATTTAATTAGTTTTACTATTACTTGATATTATTTTTATAAAATAAATGTTCTTAAGAATCGTTAACTAAAAAAGATTAAAATTTTGATAATTTATCGTAAAAAACGTCAATGGAAATTTCTATTAGTTTTATTTGCTTTCATAATTGGAGCACTTTCCTTATGGTATACGAATACGCTAATGGACAAATTGTCTTCTGAAGAAAGAAAAAGAATTGAATTATGGGCAGAAGCAACCCAGCAACTTATTAATTCTTCTCCTGAACAAGATGTAAGTTTTCTTTTTGAGGTGTTAAGAAATAATGAAACAATTCCTGTCATACTAGTTGACATGGAAGATAACATATTGTCTTATAGAAATTTAGATTCTATTCAAATGTTAGATCCTAAATATCAAAAAACAAAACTTGACGAATTTAAAAATAACGGAAAAGACTATTTTATAATTAAAACACAAGAAGATGTTGAATTAAATAAAATATACTATTCTGACTCTTTATTACTCAAACAATTACAATATTATCCATATATCCAACTTGGGATCGTATTTTTATTCATCTTAATGGCATATTTTGCTTTTAGCATTTCTCGAAAAGCAGAACAAGATCAAGTATGGCTTGGCATGTCAAAAGAAACGGCACATCAATTAGGAACCCCTATATCATCCTTAATGGCTTGGGTTGAAATAATTAAAGAAACAGATAATGGTACCGGACTTTCTATTGAAATAGAAAAAGATGTTAATCGTCTCGAAAAAATTGCTGCACGTTTTTCTAAAATTGGCTCACAACCACAACTTATCTCAACAAATGTTAATTCAATAATAGAAAACTCAATTAATTATTTGCGCACCAGAATCCCTTCTTCAATACAAATATTAACAGAACCTAACAACAATAAAATTGTAATACCATTAAATGTTGAACTTTTTGAATGGGTAATAGAAAATATATGTAAAAATGCTGTAGATGCAATCGGAACTAATGGAACAATAAGCATTTCTTTAGAAACTAATTTAAAATCTGTTATAATTGACATTAAAGACACTGGTAAAGGAATACATAAATCAAACTATAAAACAGTTTTTAGCCCAGGTTATACAACAAAAAATAGAGGGTGGGGTCTAGGACTATCTTTAGTAAAAAGAATAATTGAACAATATCATAAAGGTAAAGTATTCGTAAAACACTCAGAAATTGGATCAGGTACAACATTTAGAATTGTACTAAAAAAGTAAAAAAACAGTTTACACATTCTAACATCACTATATATTTTTATCTCAATCTTATATTCTATATGTTAATAATATACTTTTTTTTCTGTGATTAAAATTGTTTTTATAACTTTGCACGAAATTTTTTTATAAATAATGGATTATTTAAGTCAATATATTGTGCCATTTTACGGTCTTGACAACAAGTCATATCAATTTGATTTTGTTGTTGAAGATAGATTTTTTGACTATTTTGAAAATGAAATAATCAAAGGTGGCAATATTGATATAAAATTAACATTGATAAAAAAAACTAGTACATTACATCTTAAATTTAATCTTTCTGGTTTTGTCAAAATTATTTGTGATAGATGTCTTGAACTCTATGATCAAATTATTAAATTCGAAAACAGTATAGTAGTTGAATTTGGAAATGAAACAAATTTTGACACAAATAAAGATATTGTAATGCTTGATAAAAATAAATCTGAAATTAATATTTCTCAATTTATTTTTGAATTTATTAATTTTGCAATTCCTTTAAAACATTTTCATCCTGACACAAAAGACGGTAATCCAGGTTGTAATATAGAAATGCTAGAAATATTAAATAAACATCTTATAAAAGAAGATGATGTTATAGATTCCCGATGGGAGAAATTAAAAGAAATTAAAAATAAATATTAAATTCTAAATTTATAAACGATGGCACATCCTAAAAGAAAAACATCAAAACAAAGAAAAAACAAACGTCGCACACATTACAAAGCAGAAGTTGCAACATTGGCAAAATGTTCAAATTGTGGAACAACTGTAAGATATCATCATGTATGTCCTGAATGTGGATATTATAAAGGCAAACTTGCAATTGACACTGAAGAACTTGCAATCAACTAATATAGTTGATGAATCTTGGTTTTGACATAATGGGCGGAGATTTTGCGCCTGAAGAAACAATTAAAGGTGTTATTTTAGCAGCTCAAGAACTTTCAGAAAATGACAAATTGTTTTTATTTGGTAAAGAAGAAAAAATTATTCAACTTTTATCAATTCATGATGTCTTTTTACAAAATCTTGAAATAATTAATTGTAAGCAAACAATTAATATGTCTGATGATCCTATAAAATCGTTTCGCGAAAAGAGTGATTCGAGTATTTCTAGTGGTTTTAACTACCTGAAAAATGGAATTATTGACAGCTTTGCAAGTGCAGGGAATACAGGAGCAATGATGGTAGGTGCAACACAAATAATTGGTGTAGACGAGGGGATAATAAGACCCGGAATATCATCATATTACCCTAATAACAATAATAATAACAATCTAATCATTGATGTTGGCTTAAATCCAGAAACAAAACCGGAAGTTTTATTTCAATATGCACAAATTGGAAATTTGTTTGCAAAACACTTAATGAAAATTAAATTTCCTAAAGTGGGTCTTCTAAATATTGGAGAAGAAGAATCTAAAGGCACAACAAATACAAAACAAGCATATCAACTACTAAAAAAATTGAAGGATATTAATTTTATTGGTAATGTAGAAGGAGGAGATATTTATAATTCTGATATTGTAGATGTTATTGTATGTAATGGTTTTACTGGCAACATTGTTTTAAAACAAGCCGAATCGTTTTATGAAATAATAAACAAAAGAAATATTCTAGATCCTTATTTTGATAATTATAATTATGAAAATTATGGCGGAACTCCTGTCTTAGGAATTAATAAACCTGTAATTGTAGGGCATGGAAAAAGTAGTGATGTTGCCATAAAAAACATGATCTTATTATCAAAAAAAATGCTTGAATCAAGTATTACAAATATAATAACCAAATATTTTAGTTATGGCACAAATTAAAGCTGCAATTACCGGAATTGGGGGTTATGTTCCTCCATATATCCTTACTAATGATGAATTATCCCGCATGGTTGACACTACAGATAAGTGGATAATGGAACGTATTGGCATAAAAGAACGACACATTCTACTAGAAGAAGGAAAAGCAACTTCTGATATGGCAACTGAAGCTGTTAATGAACTGCTAAAAAAAACAAATACAAGCCCTGACGAAATAGATATGTTAATCTGCGGTGTAGTAACACCTGACATGCAATTTCCAGCTACTGCAAATATCGTATGCGATAAAACTGGAATCAAAAATGCGTTCGGATATGATGTTAATGCCGGATGTTCAAGCTTTTTATTTGCTTTAGTTTCTGCTTCTAAATTTGTTGAAAGTGGATCACATCGTAAAGTTATTGTAATAGGAGCAGATAAAATGTCATCGATAGTAGACTATAATGACAGAAACACTTCTCCTATATTTGGAGATGGTGCTGGTGCTGTTTTATTAGAACCAGATACTACCGGAATCGGAATTATAGACTCAATTGTACATGTTGATGGATCTGGTCGCAAACATTTACATCAAGTAGCAGGAGGATCTTTGCGTCCTGCAACATTTGAAACAATTCTTCGTAGGCAACATTTTATCTACCAAGAAGGACAACCTGTTTTTAAAGCAGCCGTATCCAATATGGCTGACGTGTCTGTAAGAATGATGGAAAGATATAATTTAACCCCAGAAACTTTAAGATATTTAGTCCCTCATCAAGCAAATATGCGAATAATTGAAGCAACTGCTCGTAGAATGGGAATTCCTAGAGAAAGTGTTATGCTTACAATAGAAAAGTTTGGTAATACAACTTCTGCAACTATTCCTTTATGTTTATGGGAATACGAAAACGAATTAAAACCTGGAGATAATATTATTATTTCTACTTTTGGTGCCGGTTTTGCTTGGGGGTCAATATATATCAAGTGGGCATACGATGGAAGTAAATACAAAAAATAATTCTGCTAATTATACTTTAATTTGATTGAAATAAATTGTTTTGTTCTTCTTTTTCTGTATTAATTATTATTTATCAATCATTTAAAAACGCATCTGGTATTACATAAGAAATTTATTTCTAATAACAATAATATCTTCTATAAGATTCTGATTTTCAGGCCCTTTAGTTTCTATTTCCTTTAAATCATTTTTAAATTCAGATATTATTGACTCATCTGATAAACAATTAAATAATTTATTTATTTGTTCCAATATTCTAAAGTGTAACACTATTTTTTTATTAATTGTTTCCTGATTTATAGTTTTTGAATAGTCTAATCCAATATAGGTAGTTTCTATCCAAAAGCCTCCCAAAATCATAGCACTTATACCATATTTTTCATTATCTGACAATAATACATTTCCGGCATTTAATAAACTATCTGTTAACTCAAACAACTCATTCTTATTGTTTAAGTTCTCTTCAATCTTTGGAACTACATTATTAAATTCTTTTGATCCTACAGCAAGTTTTTGACTTAATGTACTAACAGCTTCCAGATAGTCTACACACAATTGGACCCTTTCAAAATATCTAACATAACCAAGATCAGCAATATACATACCTATAGCTACAGCTGTTTTCTTTGAATTATTATATAATCCAACTGATTTATATGGTAATAAAATATCCTTGTTAAAAACAGTGTGCAATGATGAAATTCCTATACTAATTTCTTTATAATCAGGAAGATATTTATATATACTGTCAAAAGATTCAAAATCTCCAGAATATTCAACATCTCTAAACTCTAATTTCATCTTTTTATACTCATTAGAATTAATACATGAAATCACAGATACTGTAAAAGATCCTATCAATATAACAAATGAATATTGTAACAATGACAGTTTTTTCATACTAATAACGTATAATTAATAAATAATAAAATAAGATCAGTTAAAATTTAATCAGAACTACATTCAATTTCAATTTCATCAATAAACAACCAAGAATCTTCACCAGCGCTAATATGCCAACTCGGAAGCTTTCCATAATTTTCGGCCCAAACTTTTATATATCTTGCTTTAACAACTTCTGTATTATAAATAAATTCTTCAACAATACTCCCATTTGACCTTTCTTCTGTTTTTGATTCACATTCATAAATTTTTCTATAATTGATTCCATCTGTAGAAATATAATACAATACTTTTTTCGGTAAAAACACCCAAGGTTCTGTATTATGCAAAAATCTAGCATTGATAAAGTTTACATTTTTCACTTCTTTTAAATCTACAATAGCTTCAAAATCCTGTGCTTGATATCCTTGCCACAATCCATTTCTGAACCAAGGTTCTCCTTTTACAAAATCAATAAGCGCATTATCACCTCCTGCTGAATAGTGTTTACTATATTGACTTTTTATTTCGATTGTTCTATAATCCGGGATTAGAGTATAGCTAGCCTTAATTGTTTTACTTTGATTTTTTCCTTTTGTTTTTGCATATGCGAATATCTCTGTTGATTTATTAACTACAATTGGCTTAACATATTTTTGAGGATTATCAGAAATATCTCCAGAAATAGAATAATATATATTTGCACTTTTATCTATACAATTAAGTTCCAAAATAATTGAATCGTAAAACGACCTAAATTGATAATTTGTATAAGGAGTTGGCGTAATAAGTTCTTTATCTATTTTTGAATTATAAATACTATTAAAAGAGGTGGCTCTATCAGTATTTGGTTCTGAACCCATATAAAATTCAAGACAACCACCATTCATAATTTGTTTATGTGTTATATAACTTTTATCATAAGTCTTTCCATTAAACATAATCTCTTGCACATAAATATTTTCATCATTATTCTCGTAAGAAATTATTTTAAATCTTCTATGATTTTCTAATTGGATAATTGCTGTATCAAAAATAGGACTACCCAAATCATAAATTCCATTAGCTGGATTTACCGGATAAAAACCTAAAGCGCTAAAGACATACCATGACGACATTTGACCACAATCCTCATTTCCACATAATCCTGATGGTAAACTATTATATTGCTCTTTCATAATTTTGCGCACAATTTCCTGTGTTTTCCATGGTTTTCCACAATAATTATATAAATATGCCATATGATGACTAGGTTCGTTTCCATGCGCATATTGACCAATTAAGCCTGTTATATCAGCTTGATTATTGCCTGATGTTTGACTTTCTGCAGTAAACATTTGATCAAGTTTATGGGCAAATTTCTCATTTCCACCATGCAATTCAATAAATGATAAAATATCATGTGGTACATAAAAACTATATTGCCATGAATTTGCTTCCGTAAAATTATAATTTACCTCTTTGGGATCAAATGGATATTGCCATGCTCCATTAATTCTTGCTTGCATGAACCCATTATCCAAATTAAAAATATTTTTATAATACTGTGCTCTTTGGATATATTCTTCAAATTCATCCAGTTTTCCTACTTCCTTTGCAAACATTGCAATACACCAATCATCAAAAGCATATTCTAATGTTTTTGAAACCGACTCATGCTCAAGATCCAGCGGAATAAATCCATAATTCTCAAACTCCTTTTTCCCAAGACGATCTTCCTTTGATGCATCAATCATTGCTTTCATAGCAAGCTCTACATCAAATCCACGAATTCCTTTCATATATGCATCAACAATAACAGGTACAGAATGATATCCAATCATACACATAGTTTCGTTAGCAGCAAGTTCCCAAACAGGTAATTGCCCACCAAATTTATATTGATCCAAAAATGTATTTATAAAGTCTTTTGTCCTACTTTGTTGTACAATTGTAAATAATGGATGTGTTGCTCTATATGTATCCCAAAGAGAAAAAACAGAATAAGTTTTATTATTCTTATTTTCATGTATTTTTAAATCTGTTCCCCTATATTTACCATCAACATCCGAATAAATATTTGGGGCTAAAAAACTATGATATAAAGCAGTATAAAAAACTACTTTATTTTCTTCATTACTATCATATACTAATATTTTACTAAGTTCTTTATTCCATTCTTTCTTTGCACATATTTTTATATTATCAAAATCCCAATTTGGAATTTCTTGTTCTAAATTACTAATAGCAGCATCTGTACTTGTTGCAGATAATCCTACTTTTATTAGTAGTTCTTTTGTTTTATTATCTTTTGTTTTAAAAATCAATTTGGAATATTCATCCTTACCAATATTTTCATAAGTAATATCTGTTCGCTTTCGTTGAGATTGCGATTTATCAAACAATTTAAAATCAATAACTTCTACAGGTCTATTAAAATCAATAACAAAATATTGATATTGATTTTTCGCCCATGCTTTTGATCGTCTAAGCCCCACAAACCTTGTATCACTAATTGATTTAACATACGTTTCAAGCAATTCATCACGATGTTCAAGGTCTAATATTATATATTGTGAATCTTTATTGGAATAAATATATTTATGAAATCCAACTCTTTGACTTACTGTAAGTTCAGCATTTATATTATAGTCCTTGAGATATACTGAATAATACCCAGGATTCGCTATTACAGAAGATTTATCGTATTTTGACATGAAATTATCATATAGTATATCAGGATCTTCCAAAGAAAAAGGCATAAGCAAAATATCTCCATAATCCGAACAACCAGTACCACTAAGATGGGTGTGACTAAATCCATAAATAACAGAATCACTATAATGAAAAGCTGAACAACCATCCCACCCATCAAGACGAGTATCAGGACTTAACTGAACCATACCAAACGGCATTGATGCTCCAGGAAAAGTATGACCATGTAAATCTGTTCCAATATGATTATTAACATATATTGATTGAGGTTCTACAACAAATTTTTCGTAATGATAAAAGAACAACGCATATATTAATGCAGCAGTAAATAATACTGCCAAAACTAATGGAAAAATAATTCTACGCATAAATATGTTTTTTACAAAAATAACAGAATTTGATAAAACAAAATATTATTCTATTACTCCCTTTTTACAGAATCATAAATATTTGCAATTTAATCACAAATTATGAATTAAAATATAATGCGAGTTAAAATTATCATATAACAAAAAAGAAGATTTATCAATTGACAAATCTTCTTAATTTTAACATAAGATAAAATTTATTCTTATGTATAATACTTTTACTTAGAATGTAAAGTTCATTCCGAAACAAATTGGGTTAAGTTCTGGGCCTTTATTTTCTGCATAAAGAGTACTTAAATCATATGAAGCAAATACATTAAAATCATATATTCCAAAAACTGCTTTTACTCCATATCTATATGAATTTAAAAAATAATCTCCTTTCTTTTGATAAACAGAATGTGTATAATCTGTTTCATATTCATATTTTACATGTCCGCCTAAACGATAACCTGCATAAACACCACCTCCAATACGAAACATTTTATGATTTACACCACTATTTCTTTTTCCAAAATGAACCATTGGAGTAAGACTAACATTTACATAAGGTACTGTTGTTTTACTTTTAATAAATTCTGCATCCATAAGATCGGTTGAAAACACTACATCATTTGCTGTTTCAATAACTCTAGTAGCTCTATCTGCATATTTAAAATTATACCATGAAAATCCTGCTGCAATATCAAGAGAGAGTGGTTTTGCAATATACCATCTCATTCCTGCTCCAATTTCAACATCCCACGATCCCCAAGGCTTTACTGAATACTGTTCTGCATTATCATTTGGAAATTTTCCTCCTTCAAGATAGTTATTTAATCCCAGATCATAATACATAAAACCATGTATTTTTTGAGGTTTTTTGGGTTCATTATCAATATCCAAATTTAAATTAATGTTTTTAAATTCTTCATCATCAATTCCTTCAATATCTAAAAGTATTTCTTCGTCAATATTTTTAACCGAAACATTAATTATTGAATCAAGACCTTCAAGTTCTATTTCAAGATTCTCAAAAACCTCATCTAAACTGTTCATTACTGCATCAATTTCAGAATCTAAATTTTCTAGATCTTCTAGATCATTAACTATCAAAATCATTTCTGTATCATCTTCTGTTTTAATTTTAATAGTGTCATCAATTGCTCTATTATAATCGTATGCGAATAAACTTGTTGAAGCTAGCAAGACTCCGAAAACTGCTGCTATAAATACTACTTTTTTCATTTTTATTTGTGTTTTAATTATTTCTAAATTTCTTTTATCAACCGCAAGACGAATAAGGATATTAAAAAGTTACAGGAAATGACAAATAAATATCATTTTTATCATATTCATACGAAAATTCATATTTGGGAACAATACTAACTATGCAAAATATTAATGCCGGAATAGCTGTATTGATTTATGTTTATTATTTCAAAACAAATTGAGAATAACGAAGTTACAATTAAACAATAAAATTGCTTCATAAAAAAACAGGGAAATAAAAATTTCCCCGTTTCAATTAAATA